>JBEGRA010000407.1:0-4388 GCA_041180705.1 Pseudomonadota bacterium
CAGAAGAAGATTCCGTGGCGGCAGCGGCATGGCATAGAGTACGACGCGGCGGGTCGCCCTGACCCGTCATCAGCGAACAGGGGGTGGCATGAGCGCGAACCAGTCCAGAGGGCCGTGGTTGACGGTCCTGTTGTGTCTCGGGGTGGCAGTCCTCGAGGGGTTCGACATCCAGGTGCTGGGCGTGGCCATGCCCCGTCTCTCGCCGGAGCTGGGCCTGCAGCCCCTGCAGAAGGGTTGGGTGTTCGCGTTCAGCAATATCGGCCTCGTCTTCGGTGCCGCCATCGGTGGCTGGCTGGCAGACCGCTACGGCCGCAAGCCGGTGTTCACCGCCTCGGTGCTGGCCTTCGCCGTGTTCACGCTGGCGACCTCACTCGTACAGTCCGCCACGCAGCTTTGCGTGGTGCGCTTTCTCGCTGGCTTGGGCTTCGGCGCCGCCATGCCGAACATGATGGCGGTGGCGGCGGAGATCAGCGCGCCGGGGCGCCGCGCGTTCACCACGGCCGCCATGTTCTGCGGCATGCCTTTGGGTGGCGGCACGTCGGCGCTGCTGACGCAGTTGCTGCCGGCGGGCTTCGACTGGCGCACGCTGTTCCTCATCGGCGGCGCCATGCCCTTGCTGCTGGTGCCGTTGCTGCACTACTTCTTGCCGGAAACCCTGCCCGCGGCGCCGCGCAATGCCACGAGCGCGCCGCGCATGCCCTTGCGTGATGTCCTGTTCGCCGACGGGCGCGCCATGCCCTCCGTGCTGCTGTGGTTCATCATCCTGCCCACGCTGGTGGCGCTGTACCTCATCCTGAACTGGTTGCCGACGCTGGTGGAGGCCAAGGGCTTCTCGAAGGCCGTGGCGCCCCAGGCTTCCATCGCGTTCAACTTCGCGAGCGTCATCGGTGCCTTGGCCATCGGCTGGGTGGTGGACCGCTTCGGCGGTCGCTGGGTGCTGGCCTTCGCCTACGCCGGCGTCATCGTTGGTTTGTTCCAGCTGGGCGCCGCCACCGACATGGGCGCCGTGTTGTGGCTGAGTGCGGTGGTGGGTTTCTTCCTGATGGGCGCCAACTACTCGCTCTACGGCGTGGCCACTGCGTATTACCCCACCGCCATTCGCGGCACCGGCTCGGGGGTGGCCGTGGGCGTCGGGCGCGTGGGTTCGGTGCTCGGGCCGCTCATCCCCGGCCTGCTGTTGCAAGGCGGAATGAGCGCCACCGATGTCATCGTGCTGATGGCGCCGACCACGGCGCTCGCCGGCGTAGCCGTGTGGTTGCTGGGCTTCTTCCCGCCCGCCAAGGACTGAAGCATGAACGACCCGCAAGGACGTCGCGCGTTTCTTCAGGGGGCGCTGGCTACGGGTGTCGTGGCCAGTGGTGTGGCGGTCGGTGCAGCGACGTGGCCGGGGTTGGCGGAAGCCACTGGCGCTGCAGTCGGTGGCACCAGTCAGGGTGCACAGGGGCTTGTCGGGCTGGTGTCCGCTCGCCCCATTCCGCTAGCCGCTGTGCGCTTGCTTCCTTCACCGTGGTACGCGGCCCTGCAAGCCAACCGCGCGTACGTGCTGTCGCTCTCGCCGGACCGTTTGCTCAGCCGTTTCCGCAGCAGCGCCGGCCTGCCCCCACGGGCGGCCCCTTACGGTGGCTGGGAAGGCGACACCATCGCAGGCCATACGCTGGGCCATTACCTGACGGCGCTGGCTTTGCTGCACGCGCAGACCGGTGAAGCCATGCCGGCAGAACGGGCTCGGTACGTGGTGGACGAACTGCTGGCGGTGCAGGCGGCGCACGGCGACGGCTACGTGGGCGGCTTCATGCGTAAACGCCCGGACGGCACCATTGTTGATGGCAAGGAACTATTCGCCGAAGTCCGCAACGGCGATATCCGCGTGCTGCCTTTCGACCTGAACGGCTGCTGGGTGCCGCTCTACAACTGGCACAAGCTGTTCGATGGGTTGTTCCACGTGCAGGCGCTCTGCGGGGATGCACGTGCGCTGGAGATTGCCACCGGGCTCGCCGGCTACATCGACGGCGTCTTCGCGGCATTGAACGACGACCAAGTGCAGCATGTGCTGGACTGCGAGCATGGCGGCATCAATGAAAGCCTGGCCGAGTTGCACGCTCGCACCGGCGATGCCCGCTGGCTGGCACTGGCGGAGCGTCTTTATCACCAGCGCGTGCTGGGCCCGTTGGCGGCTGGACGCGACGAACTGGCCGGACTGCATGCCAACACGCAAGTACCGAAGCTCATCGGGCTGGCGCGCCTGCATGAACTGACGGCAAAGCCGCATTACGCAAAAGCCGCGCGGTATTTTCGCGAAGTGGTCGTGCAGCGCCACAGTTACGTCATCGGCGGCAATTCCGACCGGGAATATTTCCAGACGCCGGATACCACTGCCGACTACCTCACCGAGGAAACCTGCGAGGGCTGCAACACCTACAACATGCTGAAGCTGACGCGCTCCGTGTGGTCCTGGGAGCCTTCCGGCCAGCTGTTCGACGACTACGAGCGCGCGCACCTGAACCATGTGCTGGCCCAGCAGAACCCGCATACCGGCCGCTACACCTACATGATGCCGCTCATGTCCGGCGTGGCACGCGACTTCTCCACCGCCGAGGACAGCTTCTGGTGTTGCGTTGGCAGCGGCATGGAAAGCCATGCCAAGCACGGCGACTCCATCTGGTGGGAAGCGGGCAACACGCTGTTCCTGAACCTTTTCATTCCCGCCGAAATGAGCTGGGAGCGCCAGGGGCTGCGGCTGCGTCTGACCACGCAGTACCCGGAAGATGGTCGCGTGCGGGTGGAGGTGCTCGCGGCGAAGAGCAGTGCGCCGTGCACGCTGGCCGTACGCATTCCGGGCTGGGCGCGGGAAGCGCAGTTGCAGGTGAACGGCCGGCATCGTGCGGCGCCTTTGCATCGCGGTTATGCCGAGGTGCACCGCCGCTGGCGTGCGGGGGATGTACTGGAGCTGAACTTGCCGCTGGATTTGCGGCTGGAAGCCGCACCGGGCGACGAGCGCACCGTGGCCGTGTTGCGCGGCCCCCTGGTGTTGGCGGCGGACCTCGGACCTGCCAGCGAACCCTACGACACCGCGCTGGCACCGGCGCTGGTGGGCGAGCAGTTGCTGGCAGCGTTTTCGCCGCTGCCCGGCCCCGGGCTACGTTTCGCTACGCAGGGCATTGCCCGTCCGCGTGACCTCGAATTCGTGCCGTTCTACAGCCAATGGACGCGCCGCAGTGCCGTGTATTTCCGGCGCCATACGGACGCCCAGTGGGCAGAAGCCGGGGCCGCCCTGCAGGCGGAACGCGCCCGACTGGCTGCGCTGGATGCACAGTCTTTGGACCATGTGGTGCTGGGCGACGAAGCTTCGGAAAAGGCCCATGGGCTGGAGTCCGCCATCTCCTACGCCGTGCTGTATCGCGGCCGCCGCGGGCGGGATGCTCGCACCGGCGGCTTGCTGTCGTTCCAGGTCAAGGTAGGGCAGGGGCCCGTGCTGCTGCGGGCCAGTTACTGGGGCGAAGAGAAGCGGCGCCGTTTCCACGTGGTGGTGGAAGGCGAACGCATTGCTTCCGTGGAACTGGAGGCGCCTGTGCGCGCGCGCTTCATCGACAAGGACTACGTGGTGCCGGAGCACCTGACGCGAGGCAAGGAGCGGGTGACGGTGCGCTTCGACCCCGAGCCCGGCTATACCGCCGGGCCCGTGTTCGGGGTGCGGGTGTTGCCCGCAGGTACCTAAAGACGCGTGGCGGGCACCACCGTGCCCGGCACCCACCAGCCATGCACTTGTGCCGGCAAGCGGGTCGGCATGCGCACGGTGGCGATGGGGCCTTCGTCCAGGTGCTGCGCGTCCAGCACCACGAGGTCGTTGCGCTGTTCGAGGAAGCGGTTCACCACGCCGATGAGATAGCCCTCGCCTTCCGCGGCCGTGGCATGGCGCGGCACGAAGCAGGCTTCCTGCACGCCGGAGACGGGCCCGACAAACCAACTGGTGGCCTTCTTGCGCGAATGGTCGAAACGCGTCCAGTGGTTCAGCGGGCGGAACGGTAAGGCGGCGGCCAGCCGCGCATCGAACGGCGCGCTCATCTCCAGCGTCGGCATGAAGCCGACGTCGTAGTCCACGGAGTGGTAGCGGTCGTCCTGCCGCGACAACACGCCGCTGTGCGGGTACAGCGTTTCCATGTCGTAGCCCGGGCGCAGTTTGTCTGCCAGGTCCACGGACAGGCGTACCACATGGCCTTGCGCCGCCACCGGGTCGAAGGGTGAATCGTCGCGCTGGGGGAAGAACGGGAATTGGTTCTTCAGCCCCATGTCCATGTCGATGCTCAGGCGCGTACCGTTTTCGAAAGCGCCCATCACGTGCGTGGCGCAGCGCTCCGGGCCCTTGAACCAGCGAATGTCGCTGCCGTCGC
>JBEGRA010000408.1:0-4483 GCA_041180705.1 Pseudomonadota bacterium
AGACCCCGGAGTGCTGGTGCTGTCAAAGAGCGCGGGGGCAGCCATGGAGTTGGACGCCGCGCTGCTGGTGGACCCCGAAGACACCATCGCGATAGCAGCCGCCATCGACCTGGCCCTGCGCATGTCACTCGAAGAACGTCACGAACGACATCAGGCCTCGATGAAAGCCCTCAGACGCAACGAGCTGCCAACGTGGCATGCGCGCTTCCTCGAGCGACTGCGTACCATCGAAAGCAGGGGCCCCCACTCCGCTTGAGAGCGGCGATCAACCGACGATGACGCTCCCGTCGCCCGTCACGACTTCGCCCACCCGTGTCCAACCTGCGGCTACCAAAGGCGCAACCGCCTCCGGCAGCACCGAAGCCAGCAAACCACCGGAGGTCTGAGGATCCTGGAGGATGGCGAGCGTCACCAGGTCGATGTCGTGTGCGGAGCCCTTGGCCGTGCGATGGGCCGACGTCCTCACGCCCGCCGCAGCGACTTCCAGCACGCCCGGCAGCACGGGCAAGCACGCCGCGTTCAGCCGCAAGGTGACACCGGAGCGTTCAGCCATCTCGCCCGCATGTCCCAGCAAGCCGTAACCCGTGATGTCCGTAACGGCATTCGGCGGCACAGCCAGAGTTTGGAGCTGTTTCGCCGACGTCCGGTTGGGCTCGCGCATCGTCCGAATGGCTTGCGGAAGCCATTCCTCGCGCCGTGCCGATAGGAGCAAGCCGGTACCCAACGGCTTCGACAACATCAACACGTCACCGGCTTGCGCACCCGCCTTGCGCCAGATGCGCTGTGGATGCACGAAGCCCATCACGCAAAGGCCGAACACCGGTTCGGCACAGCGAATGGAGTGACCGCCCAGCACCGCGCCACCACAACTGGCCACCAACTGTGCTGCTGCACGATTGACCTCGGCCACGACGGCAGAAGGCACGACGGCCGGAAAGCCCGAGATGGCCAAGGCAAACGCCACGTCGCCGCCCATGGCATACACATCGCTCAAGGCGTTGGCTGCGGCGATGGCGCCGTAGTCGGCAGGGTCATCTACCACAGGCGGAAAGAAGTCGACCGTCGCTACCAGAGCGCGACCCTCTTCGAGCGGGTAGACGACGGCATCATCCGCGGGGTTCAGACCCACCAGCGGTGAACCCCCGCCACCACCGAAGTCGGAGCTCCCTCCCGCACCGGCGGCAGCGGCCAGGCCCGCCAACATCGCCACCACTTCCGGTGGCGCCTTGGCAGCGCACCCTCCGCATCCTGCGAGGGCACGCAAGCCAGTGTAGGCGGTTCCAGCACTGTCTCCCGCAAGCGTCATCGCATCATTGCCCAGCGCCCGCCGGGTTCGACTTCGAGGCTTCGAAACGCAGGCCGAGGGTCTCGGCGATGGTCGTGCGCTGTACCTCGTCGGCGCCGCCCGGAATGCGCAGGTTGCGCGCAATCTGGAACAACTTGTTCACCGGGTTGTTGCGCATGACACCGAAACCGCCATGCAGTTGCAGCGCGCGGTCCGCGACGCGATAGAACGACTCGTCGTTGCTCAGCTTCAAGGCGCAGATACGGCGAATCTCGTCCTTGGGGCGAGGCAAGGCATACCACGGGCCCGGCGTATCGATGCTGCGCGCCACCTCGAGCGAGAGCGAACGCGTCTGCAACCAGTCGAGATACATGTCCGCCAGCATCCACTGAATGCCCTGATTCGCACCCAGCGGTCGGTCGCCGATCTGGCGGCTCTGCACGCGCTCGAGGCTCCGGTCGATGAGGTACTTCGACCAACCGGAACACATGCCGGCGCGCCGCATGCGCGTGTAGTTGAAGGACATGACGGCGATGTCGAAACCCTGCCCGACTTCGCCGATGACCGCGCTCTCGGGAAGTACGAGATCTTCGAAGAACAGTTCACCGGTGTAGCCGTCACCGAACATGGTCTGGTAAACGCGGCCCGTCCGATAGCCGCGGCCCAGCATCTCGCGCGCATCGAACATGAAGTAAGTGAAAGTGCGGCGGCCGGCACCAGGATTGGTCACTGCCAGCACCTGCACCACATCGGCGTCGAAAGCGTTGGTGATGTAGGCCTTCGCACCGTTCAATATCCAGTCACCACCGCGCTTCGTGGCATGCGTCTTCATGTCGAACAGGTTCGAGCCGGCACCGGCTTCGGTGACCGCATGGAGGCTGGTCTTCTCGCCGCGCACCAGCGGGTCCGTGAATTGTTCGCGCTGGTGGTCATGGCAGTACAGCAGACGCGGCGTGGCGCCCTCGGACCAACTCAGCAAGGCAGGGTTCAAGCCGCAGCCGTAACCGTAGACCTGTTCTTCGACATAGATCATGTCGGTGCGCCCCAAACCACCGCCGCCAAGATGGGTGGGCAAGTGCGCACTGTAGACACCCGCCTTGCCCGCCGCGCGCATGATCTCGCGACGTGCCGCGATGATTTCCGGATGCAGCTTGCCATCGCTGTCGAGGTAAAGGCTTTCGTCTTCCAGACGGTGTTGCAGGGCCTGCTCGCGCGGCGCTACTTCATCGCGGTACAAGGCACTCACGCGGCCCAGAATGTCCGCGAGATGCGGCGGAGGGTTCAGTTCCTTGTCGAGAGGCGAAGGCGCTGCAGCGTTCATGGTCACTCCAGGGAGATCAGACAGAGACAGAGCCGGTGGGCGCGCCAACCGGCATGGGTTCGGGAGCATCCGGCAAGGCGAGCGTTCGTTGGGCACCAGGGCGATGCCCGATGAAGAACGGACGGTTGGCCAAGCCCAGCAGGTAGGGCAGCACTTCGGCAGCACGCAGTCGACCGCACTCGCCCGCCATTGAGTGGCGTTCGCCGAAGGCCATCACGGCGTCGGGGCGCAGGCCAGGGGCCGCCACCACGAAGGGCGTGGGGTCGCCGCTATGCAGCAGACCGCCCACCGATGGCGAAGCATGGTCGCCGGTCACCGCCACCACGGCACGCGTGGAAAGCTCCAGCAGAGCCCCGAGCCCAGCATCCGTAGCCGCAATCACGTCGCGCTTGAAGCCGGGGCGCTTGGTATGCGCGGCCTCGTCAGTGGCCTTCACGTGCACATGAACGAAGCCATGCTGGTCGAGCAAGGGGCGCGCGGCCTCGATGCGTCGCTGCATGTCGCCAGCCGGGTCGCTGGCGTCGTAGGGAATATCCACGAGTTCCATGCCGAGCACCCGCGCCAGCCCGCGGTAGAGCGCCGTATCCGTCACGGCGGCGCCGCTGATGCCATTGGCCTTCGCAAACCCCGGCATGGCCGGGTCCAGGCTGCCAGCCCACTTGGTCACGGCGACGTCCAGCGCCGGCAAACCGGCCGCCAAGCGCTCGGCATTCCAAGGGTGCGCCAGCAGGATGCGACGACTGTCGAGCAGCCACTCCTCCAGCGCCACGGCGAGCTGCCTCGCGGCAGCGGGGTTCCGCGCTTCCGGCAGTGGCGTCGGGCGCATCCACGGGTGGAGGTGGTCGAACAGGCTGTCGGTGTCGCTGACTTCGTGGCTCGCCGCGCCTTGGGCAACCAGCACGGCCTCACCGGTGCGTAGCGGCAGAATCTCGAACCGGATCCCTTGAGCGCCTCTGCCCTCAAGGGCAGCAAAGAGTGCCGCCGCGCCCGCGACATCCAACTTGGGCCGCGCCCGCGCACCGAGACGGAGCGTGCCCTCGAGCGGCGTGCCGGCGCGCAACGCCAGATGGAACAGCGGCACTCCCACGGGCGGCTGCAGCCCCACCCCCAAGCCCTCGATGGCCGCGCGGCCGGGGAACGGTACTTCACCAAACCCGAACAGCGACCAATGAGCGTGCTCGCTGGAGGTCGCACGCCCCGGCCCGAAAGGAACATGCACGCCACTCGCACCAGCAGCAGCGAGCGCGTCCAGATTGGGCGTAGCGGCAGCCTCGCAGGGCGTCATCCCCCCGAGTTCCTCGCAACCGCGGTCACCGAGCCCGTCCAGGATGACCAGCAGAATGGGCAAACGGTCATCCACCACGCAGTACCCCCGTCACAGGATCCAACCAACCCGAAAGCAACTCACGCGCGCCAGGAGGTACGTCGTCCGGAACGCGCCCTGATGCAGCCATGGCATGTCTCACGGCAGTGGCTTCGAGACGCGTGGCCGGATTGCCCTCGATGACGATCGGCGGGTAACCGGCGGCCGCGAACCGGCGCACTTTCTCGCGCTCCCAGTCGGAGAAAACACGAACCAACTGCGGAGTTCCGAGCGGAATGAGTTCCGGCCAGCGCTGCACTTCATCGAGCTGAAAAGGCACGATGTCGAAACGCGAAGGCTCCACGCCCTCCGCTTGCAATGCAGCGACTACCAACTGCTTTCGCTGCGCGCAGGTCAGCGGATTCGACTCGGCCAGATGCCGATGCTTGCTCGACGGATGATGCTCGCGCTTCGAATCGTCCGGGTTGGTGATGCCGATGACCACCTTGTCTGCCAGCCGCAGCGCATGACCAACCATCTCCAGATGGTCGCGATGGAACGGCTGGAAACGCCC
>JBEGRA010000409.1:0-6030 GCA_041180705.1 Pseudomonadota bacterium
TCCCGGACACCAATTTCGCACGAGTAAGAGTACGGTGTTCGGGCACGAACACCTCGTCTTCGATGTAGATATCGTGAGTACCGGTACCGCGCAAACCCTTCACGTGCCAGGTGTCGAGCACCACGAAAGCACTGCGTGGCACCAGCATGAAACGAGACTCGGGGCGTCCGTCAACCACACGGCCTTCGATGATGGCACCCAAAGAGGCCCAATTCGCGTGCGTCGAGCCACTGCCGAAGGCCCAGCGTCCGGAGAGCATGTAGCCGCCATCGACCGCCCTGGCCTTCGCACGGGTCGGGTTGGAGACGCCGCAGCACAGCACGAAATCGCCATCGCCGAAAACGTCGCGCTGCCCGGCCTCCGGGAGCATGCCAATGATCCAATTATGAGCTTCCCAGACGTCGTAATCCCAAGCGGTGCTCGGGCAACCTTCGGCGAGCACGCCGGCTACCGCCGCCATGTCGCTGATTTCGAGCCCTGCCCCGCCGAACATCTTCGGCCGCAGCAAGCCCGTCAGGCCGGCCTCGCCGATGGCCTTGACGACCTCGTCCACCGGGCGGCGAATTTCGTTCGCCTTGGCTGCATTGGCCTTCAGTAGAGGAACCAGTTCCCGAGCGGCCGCAATGAACTCTTCACGGGTCTTGAAGCGTTTGCTCGGGCGAATGTCTCCGGGGAAACAGTTGCCGATGACCGGGGGAAGCGCCTGGCGGGAGAAAGACTCTACCTGTGCATTCATGGAAGCAACACCCTCAAGATAACACCTGTTGTGATGCTAGACTCGCCCTGCGCTTCCAGTCAAGCAGATCTACCGAAAAACCACGCCATTGGCAGAACCGGGTTCCGAAGGAGGAAACGCCAGTTCAGGTAGACTGATGACACGCCTCAAACAGCACAGACCCACGGGATTTCTGGACTCATGGCCGCGAGGAAAAGTACCAAGGCGCCCTCTTCCGAGGGGGGTAGCGTCGAGCGGGGAGCACGACGCGCCGTGAAACGTCCGCCAACCACCGACGTTGCCCGCACGGAACCGGGAGACCGTCGCGCCGAAATCATTGCGGCCACCCTTCGTGTCATCGGCCAGACGGGAATCAGTGGCGCCACCATGCGCGGGATTGCCCGTGAAATGGGCCTGACGACCGGCGTCATCAGCCACTATTTCCGAGACAAGAATGAACTCCTGCAGGAAGCGCTGCAGACCTGCTTCGACCCCTGGACCAGCACTCTCGAGCACGACGGTGCAGACAACTCCTGGCAGCGACTTTGCCAGCTGTTTCTCATTCAACTGGACAGCACCTGCGCACGTCGGGACGTCCGAACGCGCGGTCGAACATGGCTGAGCCTTCTGGTACAAATCGACAAGGAAGAAGGGCTCTGGCAGACCTATCGTGACCGCTACGAACTGATTCGGCAGCAGATCACCGCACTCATCCGGCAGTGCCAGCAAGAAGGCTTCATTCAGGCCGCACTCGACCCGGTTCTGGAATGCGACCGTCTATTGGCGCTCACGGACGGCCTGACCATCTCGGTCGTCGGTGAGCCGGACCACTTCTCGGTGTCCTTGGTGAACCGCATTCTGAGTACGCATCTGGAATCGCTGAAGGCGCAACCGTCAATCTGACCGTCCGAAAGACGTGACCGGAGCCTTCCTTTAAGCACTCCGGTCACGCCTTCCACGGCTCGCGGTGTTATCCGCGCTTGCGAACCAGCGTCTGGGCATTGGTGTATTCGAGCAAGCCCTCGACACCGCCCTCCACGCCGACGCCGGACTGCTTCATGCCGCCAAACGCTGCCAACGGCGACAAGTGCTGGGTTTCGTTGACCCAGACGGTACCACTGGCAATGCGACGGGCAATTTCGAAAGCCTTGTCTTCGTCCTTGCCCCAGACCGACGCCGCCAACCCGTACTCCGTGCCGTTCGCACGAGCCACGACGTCGTCGAAGTCATCGAATTTGATCAACGGCAAAACCGGACCGAACTGTTCTTCCTGAACGATACGGCTGTTCTCCGGCGGATTGTCGATGATGGTGATGGGGATGAAATAACCAGGCGCTTCCAGCTTCTCGCCACCCACAAGGAATGTATAGCCCTTGTCCTTGGCATCCTGAATCAAGCCCAACACGCGCGCATACTGCTGGCGGTTGTTGATCGGCCCGATCTGTGTACCCGGCTCGGCGCCATCACCAACCTTCACCGTCTTGGCGTAAGCCACGAGGGCGTTTTTCAGGGGCTCGTAGATGTCCTTGTGGACGTAAAGCCGCTTGGTAGCGATGCAGATCTGACCATTGTTGAGGAAGGCTGCCCAGAACAGTTTCTCGGCCACTTTCTCCACATCGGCATCGGGCATGACGATGGCTGGATCGTTTCCACCCAACTCCAAGGTCACTCGCTTGAGCGTGGCTGCCGCAGAGGCCATCACACGGCGCCCGGTCTGCGTCGAACCCGTGAAGCTGATCTTGTCGAAACCGGGGTGAGACGTCATCCACGGCCCCAGTTGGTCACCACCAGTGATCACGTTCAGCACGCCCGGCGGCAAGATGGAGGCGGCAAGTTCAGCGAATTTCAAGGTCGTCAGGGGGGTAAAAGGCGAAGGCTTGAGCACTACGGTGTTGCCCGCCAGCAACGCGGGGCCGAGCTTGAACATGGCCAGCACCATTGGGAAATTCCACGGCGCGATGGCACCCACCACCCCCAATGGAACGTGCCTGGTTTCGCTGTAGCGCTCGGCGGTGTCCTCGTTGATGGTCACCGGCAAATCGAGCATGGCAGCGCCCTGCAACCACATGGCCGAGCCCATGATTTCGAATTCGGCGTCGCCGAGCGGCTTGCCCTGCTCCGCCGTGAGGAGACGCTTCAGCGAGTCAGCTGACCCCATGATTGCGCCGGCGAGCTCGTTCAACTTGGCTTTGCGCTCTTCGATCGACGTCGCGGCCCATGCCGGAAATGCGGCCCGCGCAGCAGCCACCGCCCGATCAAGATCGGCTTGACTGGCATCCGGTGCACGAGCGATCACTTGCTCGTTGGCGGGGTTGACCACGTCGAATGTGGCGGCGGCGGCAACCAACTCCCCGCCGATCAACATCTTGAAATCGTTCTGAGTAGTCATTTTTCAGTCCTCTCGTTTGCTGTTCTTCAATTGAATACCGTGTAGCAATACTCAGTGTTGCGTTGCACGCCAGTTGGCAGCTTCCTGCCGAAGGTACTGCCGCAAGTCGGCTATGCCGTCGTCCGGAATTTCCTCGAATTTGGGCATGCCGCTGGGGGCAAGCATGCCGTCATGCAACACCTGCCGCATCGCCGACTGGTTCAGCAACAGCGGCGATGTCCGCAAATCGGGGGCTGTTCCCGCGGCGACTGCGTTGCTGCCATGGCAGTAATAGCAGTGGGTCCAAAAGATGACGGCACCTCGGTCCGCAGCGGCTTTGTCGACCTTGAAGCCAACGTCCGCCACTGGCGCCGGCGGAGGCACGGCCCGCGTCGGCAAACTCGAAGTTCCATCGAGGGCAAACGTGAGGACGTAATGCGCCTGGGTGCGGTAGTCCACCCGTTTGGGCAGGATGGAAGAATAGGTTCCGAACGACGCCCCCATTCCCGTGATGACGGAAACGAACTGCCGCCCTTCCACCCGATACACGATGGGTGGGGCCAATATCGGCGAACCCGCGTCAAAGGACCAAAGCAACTTCCCGCTCTTCGCCTCCAGAGCATTGAAGTTGCCGTCGATCGTGCCGTGGAACACCAACCCGCCCGCCGTGACAGCCACCCCGCCACCGATGGGCCCGGGCGTAGGGGCCTGCCAAACACGAACCTGCCGAACAGGGTCATAGGCCTGCAAGTAACTGCGACGCTCCTCTGACTGGTTTTTGACGGGCGAGAAATCGACCATCAATCCCACATCGGCGGTGTTGTTGGTGGGTGGCTTCCAATGCTTGAGGTCGACCCCGGCATCCGAATAGGTGCCACCGACTTCAATAGTAGGAATGTAGACGAGAGACGTCTTTGGACTGTAGGCCATGGGCAGCCAACTGTGGCCGCCGACGAAACTCGGCCAAAGATCGAAACTGCCCCCGTCCGGAAACCGGGCCGCGGGGTTCTCGACCGGCCTACCGGTTTTCAAATCGATACCACTCGCCCAAGTGACCTTGTCGACGAATGGCTTGGCCGAAATCAATTTTCCGGTGAGACGATCGATGGTGTAGAAGAAGCCGTTTTTCGGAGCCGTCAGCAGCACCTTGCGCCGCTTGCCATCGATGGTCAAATCCGCCAACTCCATGTCCATGCTGGCGTTGTAGTCCCAGGTTTCGCCCGGATTCACCTGGTAATGCCATTTGTAGGCGCCGGTTTTTCCGTCGAGCGCAACGATGGAACAAAGGAAAAGATTGTCTCCCTGCCCATTGCTGCGTATGCGCCGGTTCCACGGGTAACCGTTGCCGGTTCCCAAAAAGACGGTATCGGTTTCCAGGTCGTACGTCATGGCGTTCCAGACAGTGCCGCCACCACCCAGTTTCCACCACTCCCCCGCCCAAGTGCCGGCCGCCCTCTTGGTCGTCTCGTCCAGATCCACACCCGGCTTCCCCGGAACAACGAAGAACCTCCAAAGAAACTTTCCGGTGAGTGCGTCGTAGGCGGTTACATAACCACGCGTGGTACCCGAGTCCGCACCGCCGTGACCGATGATGACTTTGTCGCCGAACACTCGAGGCGCGCCGTTGATGAAGCGAACATCGTCAGGCTCGACCGTCAGGACTGACCAGACTTCCTTCCCTGTTTTGGCATCGAGGGCAACCAATCTTCCATCCGTGGTTCCGGTGTAGAGCAGTCCATCGCGCCACGCGATTCCCCGCGAGCCCCAAGCCACACGCAGCCGCTTGCCGGCGAGTTCTGCTGCACGAGTATCGTGCACCCACAACTCCTTGCCTGTTTTCGCTTCTATCGCATGAACGACGCTATGCTTGTTGGCGAGATACAAAATACCGTCAACGGCAATGGGTGCCGTAACGGAATTCCCCTGCCCCAAGTCCGTGAAGGCCACCAAACCGAGTTTGCCGACATTCCCGGTGTTGATTTCATCCAGGGGACTGAAGTGCTGCTCTCCGTAGGTTCCGCCGTAAGCTGCCCAATCCGCGCCACTGCCGCCATCCGCCAAGCGTGCCTCGGCAGAAATGGGTGGAGCACCACTCTGCGAGCATGCCGTGAGGTATGAGCAGAACAGAAAGACACAGACCCGCTTGAACATGACACCCTGCCCTTCCGGAAAGTGCGAACCACCCATGGAACGCAGCACCCCGACTTCACGCCGCCGAATAGGAAACCGGCACCGACTTCGGGCCGCAGACGAAATTGGACTCCAGAATCTTCGGCGAATCCGCGAGACGCAAATCCTTGATCCGCGGGAGCAGTTCCTCCCAGAGTATTTTCATTTCAAGGCGTGCAAGATGCTGTCCGAGGCAAACGTGGGGACCGAAGCCGAAAGCCACATGCTGGTCGCGCCGGCGATTGATCTTGAACTCATGCGGGTTTTCAAAAACCGACTCGTCCCGATTGGCGCTCTGGTAAGCCAGCATCAGCCAGTCACCCTTGCGAATGGTCTGGCCATTCAGTTCCACATCTGCCGCCGCCGTACGCATGAAATGCTTCACGGGGCTGGCCCAGCGTATCGACTCGTCAACGAAGCCGGGAATGGCCGCCGGGTCGGTTTGGAGTTTTTGCAGCAAGTCCGGACGCTCCGCCAGCACCCACATGGCAGTCGCAATGGTGTGCGCGGTGGTGTCGTGCCCCGCCGTCGCGGTAATCAAGTAGTAGCCGAACAACTGCTCATCGGTCAGATGCTCGCCATTGATTCGCGCATTCGCAATCAGGCTGTTCACGCAAGCCGCCGGACTTTCCCGGAATTTGCTGGTCACGCCTTTGTAATAGGCGTCGAGTTCGCCAATCGCTGCCAGCACACCCTCCCAGGCTTCGGCACCGGTCAACTCTTCGCCACTACGGTTGGTGTCGGCGTCCGTTGCGCCGTGCAACTGATGCGCCATGCG
>JBEGRA010000410.1:0-9226 GCA_041180705.1 Pseudomonadota bacterium
CATCTCGAGGGGGTTGTATGTTGTCGATCAGAAAGTATGTCGCGCTGGCCCTGATGGGTGCCGCCGCGCCCGTAGTGGCCGCCAATGCTGCCGACGATACGGTGGACGAGGTCATCGTTACTGCACAGAACCGCGCACAATCCGTCAAGGACGTGCCCATCGCCATGGAAGTCGTCAGCGCCGAGACGCTGAAGAACGTCGGCTTCGCCGGCATGGACGACATCACGAAGATCTCGCCGTCCGTGCAGCTGAACCAGGACCAGGGCACGGTGAAGATCACGGTGCGCGGCGTGGGCACGACCTCGGGCGATGAAGCCCAGGACACCTCGGTCGTTGTCGATGTCGATGGCGAATACATCAACCGCCCGAACGTCATGGGCGTTTCGATGTTCGACATGGAGCGCGTCGAAGTGCTGCGTGGCCCGCAGGGCACGCTGTACGGCCGCAACTCCACCGGTGGTGCCATCCACTTCATCACCCGCAAGCCCGGCAAGGAATTCGGTGCGAATGCTTCCGTGAGTTACGGCAGCTTCAGCGCCATTCGTGCCGACGCAGGCGTCGACTTGCCGCTGGGAGAGACCGCCTCGGTGCGTATCGCCGGCTTCTACGACGACCGCGATGGCTACAACAAGCACCCGGGCAGCCCCGGCTTCTTCGTGTTCCCGGCCTACGCCGCCGGGCGCTCGGATGACAACCACTCGGTAGGTGGTCGTGTTTCGCTGCGGTTGGATCCAAGCGACGCCCTCTCGGTCAACCTCGCGTTCGAATATGCGGACCGCAAGTTCACGCCGAGCATCTTCGCTACCGGAGACATGAATGCGCCTGGCAATGGCCCCAGCGCCACGGCTTGCGACAACGGCTATACCCGTGTTGCGCCGGCCTATGCCCCCCAACTGCTGTGTGTTCCGAGCAATACGAGCCTGCTCGGTGCGATCAACCGCAATGACTATACGGCTCCGCTCTATGGCTTGAGCCGCGTCGGCGACAAGACTTGGACCGCGCGTGCCCGCGTTGCCTACCAGTTCAGCGACGCCGCCACCTTGACGTACACCGGTGGCTACCGGAACTACAAGGGTGACCCCAACAGCGTGCGCACGCTGCCCGTCATCTACCGCTCGTATCAGTTCGAGGATGTCGCTGACGCTCAGAGCCATGAACTGCGCCTCAACGGCGAAGTGGGTGGGGTCATCTACCAGGTCGGCGCCTTCTACTTCAAGGAAAAGCAGCGCCGTGAAAGCGGCTTCATGCTGCCCAGCTTCATCTTCGGTTTGCCGCCCTTCGGGCCGACCGGGCCGACCCCCGGTACCTTCATTTCGTACTTCGGTCGCAATGTGGATACCGAGAGCAAGTCGCTGTTCGGTCAAGCCGATATCCCGCTCGCGGACAAGTGGACGGCAGTGGTCGGTCTGCGGCACACGGATAACAAGCGTACGGGTCTCTACGTGAACGCCACGCCTTTCGGTCGTTTCGGACCGGACTTCGGTCTGGTTGGTGCCGGCTCCGCGCGGAAGAATTTTGCAACGTTGCAATACGTCAGCACCCTCCACCTTGGCAGCAACGAGAACAAGCTGACGTGGCTCGCGGGCCTGAATTACAAGCCCAACGACAACACCCTCATCTACGGTAAGGTGTCAACAGGCTTCAAGGGCGGTGGCTTCGACTCCGTCGGCGACTACAAGCCTGAAACCAATACGGCACTCGAAGTGGGCCTGAAGCAGACCTTCGGCAGCGAAGGCCAGCACTCCTTCGAAATCAGCGCCTTCCACTACGACTACAAGGACCTGCAGGTCTCGGTGCTGCTGGATACGGTCGTGGGTGGTCAGACGTTCAACGCTGGCAAGGCTAAGAACTGGGGTGTTGAAGCGGCCGGTACTTTCCACCTGACGGACGCTGACACCGTCCACGTTTCGGCAAACTACCTGAATGCCAAATTCAAGGAACTGTTCGCCCAGTTCAATGTGGTCTGCGTGGGCTGTGCACTGAACGGCATCGGCGACCTGGATCCCGTTACCCCGGGCGTGCAGCAGCCGAATTTTGCTGGCAATACGCCAGCGTTCTCGCCGGAATTCGTGGGCATGCTGGGTTATGACCACGTCTTCTCGTTGGGCGGTGCCGGCTCGCTGACGGCGCGTGGTTCGTTGACGACGAAGAGCTCGTACTTCACGGACTTCTACAACTACGCCGACGGCAAGCAAGGCGCATACACCACGTATGACGTTTCGTTGGATTACGCGCCGACGAACGGCAAGTGGGGCGTGCAGTTGTACGGTCGCAACCTGGGCAACGAGCGTCCGCTGACCTACGGTGGTTTCACCTCCGCAGGTCCGGATGACGTATTCAACTGGCAGTTCGGTGCGCCGCGTACGTACGGCGTGCGCTTCAGCGTCGACTTCTGAAGCTTTTGCGCCCGGCTTCATGCCGGGCGCAACTTTCGAAGGATTGCAAGGCGGGGTGGCAACACCCCGCCTTTTTTGTTGCCGTTGGTCAGGCCTTCACGGCGCGTGCAGCGCCCGCGTTCAGCACGGCAATGGATTGTCTGGCGCCTTCCACGACATCCGAGCCCGGCCAGGGAATCCATTCGTGGGAAACGAAGCGGTTGTAGCCGGTCTCCGCGATGACCTGCGCGAGAAAGGCGTAGTTCAGTTCCTGGCGGTCATCGATCTGATGACGTCCGGGGACGCCAGCGACATGGATATGACCGATATGCTGGATATTCTTCCGCAAGGTGTCGGCGATATCACCATCCATCAATTGCGCATGGAAGATGTCGTAGAGCACCTTCACGTTGGGCGAGCCTACGCGGTCGACCACGTCGAAGCCCCAGGGGCCATGGTCGAACAGACTCAGCGGTGGCCCGAACTGCAGCTTCGAGTTCACCAACTCCATGACGAAAGTGACGCCGCGCTGTTCGGCATGCTCGCGAATGAGTTTGCAGAAGGCGACGGTGTTGGCTGCGCCTTCTTCGTACGAAACCTCGTGACGCGTTCCCGCCATCAGCAGGATATTCGGCACGCCGGCATCGGCACACAAATCGATGACGCGATGACATTCATCGACGAACTCCGCGCCCTGCGCTTCCTTGAGGCCGGTGGAATTCCAGCCCTTCGGGCCTTCGATGCGCTTCAGTGCCGAAATGCCGCCGCCTGGGTCGGGCTTGTAGAGCGAGCAGACGAGCCCGTGCTTGGCCATCGTTGGCCAGTCTGCCGGGTTGCTGTAGAAGTCGATGCCTTGGGCCCCCACGTCAACGGCGATGCGGCAGGCTTCGTCGATGGAGACTTCCGGCGGAAGGGAGTAGGGCGAGAGTCCCTGCTTGAAGGGAGCCCGGGGTGCGGTGTCGTGAGTCATTCGTGTTCCTCAGATGAAACGGGTGATGGTGTTTTCGAGAAGTTCCTGCTTGCCGGAGCGCGGCTGCGGGTCGATGGCGTCGCGCACTGCCCCGTCGGCAATGTCTGCCAAAGTGGCTGAAGGCGCGAGCATCGACTGCGCCTGCGCCGTGTTCCAGCCGGCGTAACGGTTTTCGACCGCGCGTGCGAGGCCGCCGTCTTCGATGAGGGCGACAGTATTCAGCAGGGAGCGAGCCAACACGTCGATGCCGCCGATATGGGCGATGAAAAGGTCTTCCGCGTCGATGCTCTGACGGCGGATCTTGGCGTCGAAGTTGTTGCCACCCGTGACGAAACCGCCGCCCTGCAGGATGGTGTAGAGCGCCTGCGTGATTTCGCGAACGTCATTGGGGAATTGGTCGGTATCCCAGCCGTTCTGCGGATCGCCGCGGTTCATGTCGATGGAGCCGAAGATCCCAAGTTCCACCGCCGTGGCGATTTCATGTTCGAAGCTGTGCCCGGCCAGCGTGGCGTGGTTCGCCTCGATATTCACCTTGACCTCGTTTTCGAGGCCATGACGTTTGAGGAAACCGTAGACGGTTTCGACGTCGAAATCGTACTGGTGCTTGGTCGGCTCGTGCGGCTTGGGTTCGATGAGAATGGTTCCCTTGAAACCGATGCGGTGCTTGTGTTCGACCACCAGTTGCAGGAAGCGGCCGAACTGGCGTTTTTCCCGGGCCAAATCGGTATTCAGCAAGGTGTCGTAGCCTTCCCGGCCACCCCACAACACGTAGTTCTCGCCCCCCAGCCGCTGCGTGGCCTCGAGGCAGTGACGCACTTGGGTAGCGGCATAGCGGAAGACATCGGGGTCCGGATTGGTGGAAGCACCTGCCATGTATCTGGGGTGGCTGAACAGGTTCGCGGTGCCCCAGAGCAGGCGGACACCGGTGTCCGCCATCTTTACGCCGATGCGGTCGACGATGCGATCGAGGTTGGCGACGTGTTCGCGAATGGAGCCCGCCGGAGCCATGACATCCACGTCATGAAAGCAGAAATAGGGCAGCCCGAGGCGTGTGAAGAACGCGAAAGCTTCCTCGAGCTTGTGCTCGGCGGCGGCTTGGTCTTGAACGCGCATCTGCCAGGGGCGGTTGAACGTGCCACGCCCGAAAACGTCGAAGCCGTCCCAGCAGAAGGTGTGCCAATAGCACACTGCCATGCGCAAGTGCTGCTCCATGGTTTTGCCGAGCACCACGCGCCCGGCATCGTAATACCGGTAGGCGAGAGGATTCTTGCTGTCGAGCCCCTCGAAACGGATGGGCGGAATGTCGCGGAAAATCGATTCGGTCATGGCGGTCCGTCCGGAAAGTGGCTGTGTAGCGCCGCATACAGGTCGCGAAAGCGAGCAAGGCGGGGTTGCAAGGCAGTAACGATGGAAGAGTCCGGGGTAATCGTTTCCAGCAGCGCCGGGGGTTGGCTAGCCAAGGCTGCGTCGAGCCGTTGATGACCCATCCACGCAAGCCGTGCCGCGCCATAAGCGGCCCCCACCACGCCGCCGTCCCGGAAATCCATAGGACGTTCAAGGGCTGCCGCCAGCAAACGACCCCAATAGCGTGAACGGGCGCCGCCGCCGATGACCGTGATGGCACCCACGGGATTGCCGGTCGCCAACAGGGCGTCCAGCCCGTCGCGGAAAGCGAAAGCCACGCCCTCGAGCACGGCCTGCCCGATGGCCGCGGCGTCCGTTTCGTGGGTCAACCCGAACAGCACGCCTTTGGCATGCGGGTTGTTGTGCGGCGTCCTTTCGCCGGAAAGGTACGGCAAGAAGACCTCCGAGCCGGTGACGCGGCCGCGCGCTTCCACATGGGCCATCAACTCGCCGGGTCCGGCCGTGCCGCAAACCCGCGCGGCCCACTCAAGGCAACTGGCGGCACTGAGAATGACAGACATCTGATGCCATTGGCCGGGAACGGCATGGCAGAAGGTGTGGACACCGCGCGAGGCATCCGGTTGATAACCGGCGCAGGCCAGAAACAGCACACCCGAAGTTCCCAACGACAGGAAAGCCTCGCCCGCACGAACGACACCGAACCCGACGGCCCCTGCCGCGTTGTCGCCACCGCCTGCAAATACCTCTACTGGCGGCAGGCCCAGCGATTCGGCGACTCCCGGAAGAAGCTGCCCGGTGGCTTCGGTGCCTTCGTGCAGTCGCGGCATCTGCCTGGTGTCGAGGCTGGTCGCGGCGAGCATGGTAGCGGACCATTGGCGTTTGGCCACGTCCAGCCAGAGCGTGCCGGCGCTGTCGGAAAGGTCCGAGGCGTATTCGCCGGTCAGTTTCAGCCGAACGTAATCTTTCGGCAGCAAAACTCGTTCGATGGCAGCGAACACGGCAGGTTCGTGGCGACGTACCCAAGCCAACTTGGGGGCGGTGAAGCCTGGCATCGCTCTGTTACCGGTAATACCCGCCAACCCTGGCACGGCGGCCTCGAGTTCGGCGCACTCGATGCCGGAGCGACCATCATTCCAGAGGATGGCCGGGCGCAGCACACGGTCTCGCCTGCCCAGCAGGGTGGCCCCGTGCATTTGACCCGAGAGCCCAATGGCACGTACGGATGCCCGCGCATCCGCCGGCAGGGCATGGATGGCCTTTTGGACAGCCTGCCACCATTCCTCGGGAGATTGCTCCGACCAGAGCGGGTGAGGGCGGGAAACGGACAGGGGGGCTGTGCCTTCAGCCAGCACGGAACCCGCTTCATCCGCGAGCACCGCTTTCACGGCCGACGTGCCAACATCCACCCCGAGGTACATGCCGCTTTCCATGGGAATAATGACTTTTCGGAGTATGCGGTAGCGTTAACATTCCGGCAACAAAAGCATCGCTTTTGCCTTGCCGCTTCGCTGCTATTTCATGGTGCGGGCGGCTGCGGAGTCGCGATGAATCAATTGGTGAGGAACCGTTTCTTCGAGGGCCGCGGGCGGCTGCCCCGATTGATGCCGCCGGATTTCGACCAGCAGTTGACTGACGGCCTTCTTCGCCATTTCCGCAATGGGTTGGCGGACCGTGGTGAGTGCCGGCGACAGCGTGCTGGCCAGGGCGGTGTCGTCGAACCCCACGACGGTGAGGGCGCTGGGTACGGGCAGCCCATGGCGGTGCGCCACGGCAATGGTTGCGGCGGCCATGTCGTCGTTGCTGGCAAAGATGGCCGTAGGCGGCCGCAGCGATGAGAGCAACTGCTCTGCCGCCTTGAGGCCCGAACGATAAGTGAATTTCGCCCGACGCAACCAGGCACGCTCGAATTTCACGCCAGCCTGTGCAAGAGCCTCGCGGTATCCGGTGAGGCGTTCATGACTTGCCGTCTGGTCGGCGCTGCCCGTGATGAAGCCGATGCGTCGATGTCCCAGTGACAGCAAATAGGCGGTCATCTCGCGGGCGGCACTCCGGTCATCGATATGGACGCTGCTCATCCCCTTCGGCGGACAGCTGGCCGCGATGGCGACCGCCGGCATGCCGTGTCTGGACAGCAAAGCCGTCAACCCGGGCTGTTCGCAAAGGGGCGGGGGAAGCAGCAGCCCCTCCACACCGTCAGCGACCAAGCGTTTTACGGCGACGGCATCCAATTCATCTTCGCAGGGCTCCACCAGTAGCTGCGCATGCTCCAAATGGGTTTGCTGCAGGGTGCCCAGCAACAATTCGCTGAGATAGCTGGCGCTGGGGTTCGTGTAGATAAGGCACAGGCGCCGCGCACCCGCGCTGGCCAGAGCCTGAGCCGCGCGGTTCGGTGAGTAGCCCAGCTTGGCAACCGCCGCCAGAACGCGCTCGCGGGTGGCGGTACTGACGCGGGGTTGGTCATTCAGGACGCGGGAAACGGTCATGGCCGACACACCACAGACCCGCGCCACATCCTCGATGGTCAAGGCACCGGTTTGTCGCCCACCCCGTGCACGGCCCCGTGCCTCAACTCGACTGGAAGAGCGCATGGCGAATCCTTTTCGGGCGCGCCCTCAGGCAACGATGACCCGAATGCCCGCGTTCTCGAGCATAGTGCGGTGAACGTCACGGATGCCGGCATCCGTGACGACGATATCGACTTCCTCGAGCCCGCAGACCACGTTGCCCGACGGGCCTTCGAACTTCGAGCTGTCCACCAGCAGAATCAGCTGGTCCGCTCGGTCGATGAGCCGCCGCTCGGCGGCGACGAGAACGATGTCGGGCTGCATGATGCCCTGTGGGCCCACGGAAGTAGCACCCATGAACAGCTTCGGCGCATGGAAGCGCGGCATGAGGTCGTCGCCGTTGGCGGTGAGGATGATGTCCTGTTCGCGAAACACCGAACCGCCGGGGACCAACACGCGAGTACCGCTCTGGCGCAGCAGCGCATTGATGATATGCAGTGAATTGCTGAGCACCTGCAGGTTCAGGCCATCCAGATGCGGGCAAAGCTGCAGCGTGGTCGAGCCGCCATCGATCATGATGCCTTCGCCGGCTTGGCAGAGCGCTGCGGCTGCCTTGCCGATGGCTTGCTTTTCACGACGGAAGCGCACCACGTTTTCGCGGAAGGGAACCCCCAGCAAGGTGGGAGCATGGCCAGACGGCGACGGCTCCGGGGGTACCAGACGGGCGCCCCCATGGACCCTGACGAGCCGGCCTTCATTGGCCAGTTTTTCCAGGTCGCGGCGCAGAGTCGCGGGCGAGGCCGCTACCTGCGATTCGAGGTCCGTGAAAGTGATGAAGCCGGTCCGCTCCAGCAGGCCCAGAATGGCCTGCTTGCGTTCATCGGCGTGAAGTGCGCGGTCGGGTTTGGATTTCACGAGAGTAGACGTTGGAAACGACGCCTACACGATACCAGTACCGGCACCCGTGGCGCGACGTTCCCCCGCCCTGGCCGCCCGGTAACCGCTGGCGCGGTAGGCCGCGAGCACGTTGGCGGCGCCGCCAGCCTCCACCCGTGCCATGGCCAGCAAGGGTGTCACATCGGTGCGGTATGCCTGGCGCAGGGCCTGGAAGCCCATCATCGTGTCGTTCGCTTCCTGGGCAGCGCGCAGTGCGTGCCGGTCCACCAACAGCGCCTTGGCGAAAGAGGCAGCGATGGCTTCGGCCGAAGAAAGCAGGCTTTCGATGGGGTCGGTCACGTTGTGCGACTGGTCGATCATGTAAGCCGGGTTGAAGCCCGTGCGGGGGTTCAGTTCGGCTTCGATGAGCTCGTTGAACACCAGGAACAACTGGTGCGGGTTGATGGAGCCCGAGTCGAGGTCGTCGTCGCCGTACTTCGAATCATTGAAGTGGAACCCGCCAAGCTTCCCGAAGCGGTGCAGCCTGGCCACAATCTGTTCGATGTTCACGTTGGGTGCGTGGTGGCCCAAGTCCACCAGACACTGTGCCTTCGGCCCCAGCTGTTGGGCAGCCAGAATGGAGCTTCCCCAGTCGCTGATGACCGTGGAGTAGAAGGCCGGCTCGAAGCACTTGTGCTCCAGCAGCATGCGCCAGTCGTCCGGCAAACCCGCATAAACTTGCGCCGCGGCCTCGAGGTAGCGGTCGAGCGAACGGCCAAGGTCTTGCTGGCCGGGGAAGTTGGTACCATCGCCCACCCATACCGTCAGGGCGTTCGAGCCCAGCTGACGACCAATCTCGATGCACTCCAGATTGTGCGCGACGGCTTGTTCGCGCACGGCCGCGTCCGTCGATGACAAACTGCCGCTGCGGTAGCTATGCTTCTGCGCCGGCTGGTCCTGGAAGGTGTTGGAATTGACGGCATCGAACGCGAGGCCAAAGCCGGCGGCTCTCTCTCGCAGGGCGGTGTAATCGCTGACCTTGTCCCAGGGGAAGTGCGGCGAAACGCGCGGCGTGATGCGACAAAGCTGCTGCACCACGGCGCAGTCTTCCAGCTTTTCGAAGACGTTGGTCGGCT
>JBEGRA010000411.1:0-2572 GCA_041180705.1 Pseudomonadota bacterium
TTCACCCAGTTGTAGACCAGGCCCGCCGCCAGCACGGTGGCGAAGATGGTTGCCACGCCGAAGCCGACGCCCGGGTCGCCACCGGCACGGTCGGCCACGGCGGCCATGGTCAGCGGCCCCGCCACGGCGGCCACTGCCGTGAAGAACAACGTGATGCCCGCCGCGGCACCGTGTTCGTGGCGCGGGAAGCAGCTGATGCCCTTCGAGTTGAGCGTGGGGTACAGCATGGACATGAACAGGCCCGACAGCGGCAGCAACCAAGCCGCCACGCGCACGCCACCCACCCAACTGCCGGCGAAACAGCCGAAGATGGCCAGACCGAACACACCGAGCACCGCGTTCCAGCGGAACCGCGCCAGCAGCCAGCCGCCGAGGAAACGGCCGACGGCGCGCAGCACGAAGAACAGCGTGAGCGCCATCGCCACCAGCCAGGCCGGGCCTACGCCTTCGCCCTGTGCCGCCGCCGTGCGCAGATAGGTGGGCAGCCACACGTAGACGCCGGCCTCGGTCGCCACGTAAAGACCGATGAGGCCAGAGAACAGCAGCGCATACGGGTTCCACAGCATGCGCAGCGTGCCCTTCAGGTCCGCCTTTTCTTCGGTGCCGTGGCTACCGCCGGCGGGGAACGGTGTGCGCCAGGCCAGCAGCAGCAGCGCGGCGCACAGCGAAGCCGCGAACAGGTACAACCACTTCCACGACCACCCGGCGGCCAGCAGCGCGGCCACCAGCGCCGGACCGACGATGGCGCCCACGCCGAAGAACCCTTCCACCAGATTCATGGTGGCGGTGTGTTCGCGCGAAGAAGGCGCGATGTCGCCGACCACGGCCAGCGCGCCGGTCTTGAAGACGCTGATGCCGACGCCCGAGATGGCCACCAGCGACAGGAAGAAGCCGAAGCTGTTGCCCACGGCGAACAGCAGGCAGCCGGTGCCGTAGAGGCCTAGGCCCAGCATGATGGTGGCCTTGCGGCCGATGCTGCCCGAGAGGAACCCTAGCAACAGAGCGCCCAACGCGATGGCTGACATGAGCACGTAGTGGAACGCGCCGGAGGCCGTCTGGTTCAGGTGGAACTCTTCGCGGATTTTCGGGATGACTTCACCGACACCGTCGCTGGTCATCGCGAACATCAGGAACATCAGGCAGATCAGCGCGCGCAACCGGCCGTGGCTGGCCGTGGTGCCCGATGGGCTCTTGTCGTTCATGCCTCAACCCCCCCTTTAGCCGGCTGGGTGTCCATGGTGCCCGAGATGGGCAGGTGCAGGACCGCAACCGTGGTTTTGACAACGAATGCAAACGATTGCAGTATAGGGGAATCGACGCGCGCCGCAAGTAGAGCCCAGGGGCAATTCCACGGGGGGTGGAAGCGGTTCGCAGCGTCCGCGTTGCAGAAGAAAGCCTACCCATGAAAAACCAGGTCCAGCTCATCACTTACGTCGACCGCCTCTCCGGCGGTGGCTTTCAGGATCTCGCCGCCCTGCTGCGCGGCCCGCTCCGCGGCCTGTTCGGTGGCGTGCATGTGCTGCCGTTCTTCCCGCCCATCGATGGTGCCGATGCGGGCTTCGACCCCGCAGACCATACGCAGGTGGACCCGCGCCTCGGCGATTGGCAGGACGTGCGCGATCTCGCCGACGTGGCGGAAGTGATGGCGGATGTCATCGTGAACCACGTGTCCGTGAACTCGCCGCAATTCCAGGACGTGGTGGCGCAGGGGGCTGCCTCGCGTTACGACGGCTTGTTCCTGACGCCGGACCGCGTGTTCCCGGGTGGGCCGACGCCGGAAGAGGCCGCGGCCATTTACCGCCCGCGCCCGGGCCTGCCGTTCTCGCAGCAACCGCTGGCGGATGGCACCCTGCGCGACTGCTGGACCACGTTCACGCCGCAGCAACTCGACATCGACGTGGCCCACCCGGAAGGCAAAGCCTATCTCTCGGGCATCCTCCACACTTTCGCGGTGAATGGCATCCGCATGGTGCGGCTCGATGCCATCGGCTACGCCATCAAGAAGCGCGGCACCAGTTGTTTCATGCTGCCCGAGACGTTCGATTTCATCGCGGCTTTTGCGGCCGAAGCGAAGGCGCTCGGCATCGAAGTGCTGGTGGAAATCCATTCCTACTACCAGCGCCAGGTGGAGATTGCCCGCCACGTCGACTGGGTCTACGACTTTGCGCTGCCGCCGCTGGTGCTGCACGCGTTTGAATTCAACACCGCTGCCAGCCTGAAGGCGTGGATTGCCGTGCGCCCCACGAACGCGCTGACGGTGCTGGATACGCACGATGGCATCGGCATCGTGGATATCGGTGCCGATGCCGCGGACCGCGAAGGCAGCCCCGGGCTCGTGCCGCCCGAGGAGCTGGATGCGCTCGTGGAAGCCATTCACCGCAACTCCGGTGGTGCCAGCCGCCTGGCCACGGGGGCTGCTGCTTCGAACCTGGACCTGTACCAGGTGAATTGCACCTTCTACGACGCCATGGCGCGCAACGACCGCGACTACCTGCTGGCGCGCGCCATCCAGTTCTTCCTGCCGGGCGTGCCGCAGGTGTACTACGTGGGCGCCCTGGCTGGCACCAACGAC
>JBEGRA010000412.1:0-13100 GCA_041180705.1 Pseudomonadota bacterium
GGACACCGCCGGCCTAGGCGCGCCCCGCCGTGGGGGCGAGGCGGGAAAGTTCGATGCCGAGCAGGCCGGCAGCCGCGTGCCAGCGTTCCGCGAAGGGGATATCGAACACGAGGCGGTCATCCACGGGCGCCGTGAGCCAGGCGTTCTCGCGGATTTCCGCTTCGAGTTGGCCGGCTTCCCAGCCGGCGTAACCCAGCGCTACCACGGCCTGCGAAGGGCCTTCGCCGGCGGCCATCGCCACCAGTACGTCGCGCGAGGTGGTGACGTGCAGGGTGTCGGAAATACGCAGGGTGGATTCGAAATCTCGCAGGGGGCGGTGCAGGACGAAGCCGCGGTCCGTTTGCACGGGCCCGCCTCGCAGCACCGGCTGTTCCAGCGCGCCCGGCGCACCCGGCGGCAGTTTCAGATGCGCGAGCAATTCCGCGAGCGTCATCTTCAACGGTTGGTTCAGCACGATGCCGAGAGCGCCGCGTTCACTGTGCTCGCACAGCAGGGTGACCGTGCCGGCGAATTGGCTGTCCTTCAGCGATGGCATGGCCACGAGGAGCTGGTTGCCGAGATAGGTGGCGTTGGGGTCCAGCTTGTCGCTGGCGCGACGACCGCGGAGGCGGGTGACGTGGACTGGGCGAGAGCGCTTCTGGGGCATGGCGAAAGTATCGGCTGCGGCGACGCGCTCCACAAGGCGGGAACGCACGTTCTGCACGAGTCAGTGGACGCTGGTGTCCTGCAGGCGACCGCTGCTGAACTCCCACTCGTAAGACAGGCGCAAGGCATCGTGGTGGGCCCGCAACTCGCCGGGAAAGGCTTCGAACGGGGCCGCGAGGCGCAGGATGGACAGAGCTGCGCGGTCCAGGGCCGCGACGCCGCTCGTGCGTTGCAACCGCACTTCGCCCAGGGTGCCATCTGCAAGGAGTTGGACTTCGAGAATGGGATTGCCACTCAGTCCGCCGCGGCGGATGGCGCCCAACGGGTAGTGCGTGGTGCCCACGTCTTCGACATGATGCCGCCAGCGGTCGAGGTAGATGGCCAGCCCGGACGCCTGCGTGTCGGCGCGGACAGCCAGTTCGTGCTGCGGCCCACCCAGACGGGGCGTTGGCCCGACGGTGGTGCTCCAGAGCGGCGCGTTGGCGGCTATCCCCGCGGTGCTCGCTGCGTCGGCCGAGGTGTCCGGAGCGTTGGCGGCCGTTCCGGCAACGCTCGAGGCCAGCACGGCGGGAGCCCGGCGCTGCTGTCGTCGGTCTTCGCTGTCGCGCCTTCCCGTATCTGCCGCGGCGTTGCCAGGGATGGCCGGCAGGCCCGACTCCACGCCTTCTTCGGGAAGGTCCAGCCCGCGGCCCCGTTGCGTCGCCTGCGAGAGGTAGCGGGCCTCGGGGTTGGTGCGGCCGTCATCTGCGGCGGCGGGCAGCAGTACGACGTCCAGGCCCGGCGCGCCCGGAGTCTCCGGGCCGGCACGGCCGAACGTGACACCCAGCAGTACCAGCAGGTGCACGGCGGCGGTCAGGAACAGCGCGGTGTTCAGTCGGTCTCGCACGGGTGCGACACCTTCGTGCAAGGCGTCGATATCGCGCTCAGCGGTGACTGGGGATAACTCGTCCACCGGGCGGGTCCGTACCGGGCTTCAGGTCTGGCGCCGTTTGGCGATGGCGTCCATCAGGAGTCCGGCGATGTCGAGACCGAATTGGCTGTCGAGTTCGCGGATCCCCGTCGGGCTGGTCACGTTGATTTCCGTGACGTGGCCACCGATGACATCGAGGCCGACGAAGAGCATGCCACGCTCACGCAGGACCGGGCCCACCTGGCTGCAGAGCCAGCGGTCGCGGTCGGTGAGTGGCCGGCCCACCCCCTTCGCGCCGGCCGCCAGATTGCCGCGATTGTCCGTGGCCGAGGGGATGCGGGCGAGCGCGTAGGGCACGGGTTCGCCATCGACGAGAATGACGCGCGAATCGCCGCCGGTGACGATGTCCGGCAGATAGCGCTGGATGATGGCGTAGTGCTGGCCGTAGCCGGTGAGGGTTTCGAATACCGACGAGGCATTCTTGTCGCCGGCTTCCAGCACGAAGATGCCGCGCCCACCCATGCCGTCGAGCGGCTTGCAGACGGCCTTGCCGTGTTCCGCCAGAAAGGCATGCATATCTGCCATGGTGCGGGTGATGAGCGTGGGGGCGCAGCACTGCGGGAACCAGGCAGTGAACACCTTTTCGTTCATGTCGCGCAGGCCTTGCGGGCGGTTCACTACCAGGCAGCCGGCGGCTTCGGCACGTTCGAGGATGTATGTGGCGTAGATGTACTCGGTGTCGAAGGGCGGGTCCTTCCGCATCAGCAGCACGTCGAAGCTGGCCAGTGGCTGGGCCACGGGGTCACCGTGCGTGTACCAATCGTGCAGGTCGCGGCGCACGGTGACGGGGCGAGCCCGACCCCAGGCGGTGCCGTCGCGCAGCCACAGGTCGGCCATCTCGAGGGTGTGGGTTTCCCAGCCCCGGGCTTGGGCGGCCAGCAGCATGGCGAGCGTGCTGTCTTTTTTCGGGTTGATGGCCCCGATGGGGTCCATGACGACGCCGATGCGCAGGGGGCGGCTGGGGGCAGGAGAGGTTGCTGGCATGGGCTTCGGGTTCCGGCAAGGGGGGCAGACTGTGACGCACCTCGCACAGTCGCGTGTCGGGGAAGTTTACACCTGCTGCCGGGGGCAGCAGGCGGGTACCATGGGGCCGTGCGTTCCCGGGGATGGAAGGTGTGCCACTGCGGCCTGCCGATATGCTAAAAACCCGGGGTAGCCGAGGAAGCTCATGGAACTCCAGACGGAAACGGAACGCCCCGCCAAACTCGCCGGCCTGAAGGTGCTGGTCATCGACGACAGCAAGACCATCCGGCGCACCGCGGAAACCCTGCTGGCCCGCGAAGGCTGCGAGGTCTTCACCGCGGTAGACGGCTTCGATGCCCTGTCGAAAGTGGCGGACCACCGCCCCGATATCATTTTCGTGGACATCATGATGCCGCGCCTCGACGGCTATCAGGCCTGCTCGCTCATCAAGCGCAGCAAGGCCTTCCGCACCATTCCCGTCATCATGCTGTCCTCCAAGGACGGCCTCTTCGACCGCGCGCGCGGTCGTATCGTGGGCAGCGAGCACTACCTCACCAAGCCTTTCACGCGGGACGAATTGCTCTCGGCCATCGAACAGCACGTGGCCCTGCCGTCCGAACCCGCGCCGTTGGCACTGAGCCATCTCGATACCCAGGCCATCGAGCAGTCGGCACCTCAGGGTTGAACGGAGACACCACCGCCATGCCGCTCATCCTCGTCGTCGACGATTCCCCGACCGAAGTGTTCGTCATCCGGCGCGCGCTGGAACAGCACGGTTACCAGACGGCCGCTGCCGCCGATGGGGCCGAGGGCTTCCGGTTGGCCAAGTCCATGAAGCCCGACCTGATCTTCATGGATATCGTCATGCCGGGCGTGAACGGCTTCCAGGCTACCCGTCAGCTCGCCCGCGACCCGGAAACTTCCGGCATTCCCGTGGTGATGGTGACCAGCAAGGATCAGGACACCGACCGCATCTGGGGCATGCGGCAGGGCGCCGTGGATTACCTCGTCAAACCCGTCACGCCGCAGGCGCTGGTGGAAAAGGCTCAGGCGGTGCTGGCGCATTGACGCGCCAGCCAACGACAACATGTCAGTGACTTCTCCCTCCCTCCGTGAACTGCGTGACCGTCCGTTCGAGCTCCTGCAGGCGCTCGAGGCACGGGCGGCTGCGGGCGTGGCTGCCACGACCGGGTTGGCTGCAGCGGGCGATGAATGGGTGGGCGTGGCATTCCGTCTGGGCACGGAAACCTTTCTGGCCGCACGCGAGGAAACCCGCGAAGTGCTGGCTGTGCCACCGCATCTGACGCGCGTCCCCGGGGCGCGACCCTGGGTGCGTGGACTGCACAACGTCCGCGGCCAGTTGTTGCCGGTCATCGACCTGCGCCAGTTTCTGGGCAGCGGGGTCACTGCCGTCCAGCGGCAGTCGCGGGTTCTCATCGTCCAGCACCGCGAAGTGCCGGTGGGGCTCCTCGTCGATGAAGTGCTGGGGTTCCGGCGTTTCCCCGAAAATACGTTCGAGCCCGTGCCGCCGCCTACTCTGGTGCGCTGCGAGCACTACCTGGCTGGCGTGTTCCGCAGTGAAGGCGAGTCCTGGCCGGTCTTCGGCCTGCGGCGCCTCGTCGAATCTCCCGCATTCCTTGCGGCCGCCAGATAGCGGCCATGCCTCATAACAACTTCCCGGTGGTTTCATGGAAACGATGAGCGGGCTCAAACGCCTGCCCCTGCTGATGGGCCTGGCGCTGGCGCTGGCCCTGTTCGCCGCGGTCGTGCTGGTAGTCGATACGCTCGGCTTCCGTCTCTGGGTGGATGTGTCCGCGCCATGGCTGGCCGTGGGCCTGCTCGGTGGTGCGGTGGTCGTGCTGCTCGCCTTGCTGGGCGTTTACCACTCCTCTGCCAATCTGCGGCGTGCAGCCGAACAGCAGACGGCGCAGAACCAGCGCAATCAGGAGGCCATCCTGCGTTTGCTGGATGAACTCACGAGCCTCGCGGATGGCGACTTGACCGTGCAGGCCACGGTCACCGAAGACATCACCGGCGCCATCGCCGACTCCATCAATTACGCCATCGAGGCCCTGCGCGGTCTGGTGGGCACCATCAACACCACGGCCGTGGCGCTCGACAGTGCGGCGCGCAGCACGCAGGCGGCGGCGGGGCATCTCGCGAAGGCGACGGTGGCGCAGACCCGCCAGGTGTCGGGGGCCACGGAGTCCGTGGCGCAGATGGCGGCTTCCGTGGAAGAGGTGTCGGCCAACGCCGAGCGTTGTTCCGATGTGGCGCGTCACGCCGTGGGCGTGGCGCACAAGGGTGGTGAAGCGGTGCGCCGCACGATAGATGGCATGAACACCATCCGCGACACCATTCAGGAGACCAGCAAGCGCATCAAGCGGCTGGGCGAAAGTTCGCAGGAAATCGGCAACATCGTCGAACTCATCAACGACATTGCCGAGCAGACCAACATTCTTGCGTTGAACGCTTCCATCCAGGCGATGAGCGCGGGCGAGGCCGGGCGCGGCTTCGCCGTGGTGGCGGATGAAGTGCAGCGGTTGGCCGAACGCGCTGCCACGGCCACGCGGCAAATCGAAGTGCTGGTGCGCGCCATTCAGGCGGACACCAACGAAGCCGTGGTGTCCATGGAGCGCAGCACCACCGATGTGGTGGGCGGCGCGCTGCTCGCGGAAAATGCCGGCGCAGCCCTCGAGGAAATCGAGCAGGTCTCGAACCAGATCGCGAGCCTGGTGCAGAACATCTCGGCCACGGCGCGGCAGCAGGCTGCCGCGGCCAGTGCCATCTCGCGCACCATGCAGGTGCTGCGTGAAATCTCCACGCAGACCGCCGACGGCACGACGGCGACTTCCCAGTCGATCGGCAAGCTGGCGGAACTGGCTGCCCAACTGCGCGACAGCGTCTCGGGCTTCCGTTTGCCAGGCGCCAGTGCTGGCGGTGAACGTCGCGCATGAGCGAAGCGGCCACTCAGGCGGTGGATGTCGTTGCCCGCGAGATCGGCGTGGCGCTCGGTGCTGCCCGCCAGTCGCTGGAAACCCACGCGGAGCAAACCGGTACCGCCGGTGCGCTCGAGCGGTGCAGCGAACTGCTGCACGAGGTGTGTGGTGTCCTGCGCGTGGTGGAAGTGTACGGCGCGGCCTTGCTGGCCGAGGAAATGGAGCACACGACGCGTTTTCTCGTCACGTGCCCGCCGGGCAGTCGTCCGCATGGCGACGGTCTCGAAGCGCTCATGCGTTCGCTGGTGCAGTTGCCTGCCTATGTGGAGCGCGTGCTGGGAGGCGGTCGCGACCTGACGCTGGTCCTGCTGCCTTTGCTCAACGACCTGCGGGCGGTGCGGGGCAGCCCTTTGCTTTCCGAGGGCACCTTGCTGGTGCTCAATCTTTCTTCCGACCGCCAGCCGGTGCCACAAGTGCCGGTGCCCGGCGAGCCCGTCATGGATGCGCAGCAGTGGGCGCGTCGCCTGCGGACGCGCTTTCAGGTCGGTTTGCTGGGTTGGATCCGCGGTGACAGTCCGGAGCAGAATCTCGAAGCGCTGGGACAGGTGGCCGAGCGACTCGAACAGGTGGCCGTGCTGCAGCCGGTCTTCCAGTTCTGGTGGGTGGTCGGTGCCGTCATCGAAGCCTTGCGGGAAGGCGGCCTGGAAGCCAGTGCCACGCCGAAGCGCCTGCTCGGTCAAGCGGACCGTGAACTGAAGCGCCTGTACGAAGAGGGCGAAGAACGCTACGCGGCTGCGCCGAATCTCGAGTTGCTCAACAACCTGCTGTACTACGTGGCCAACACGTCCACGTCCGGCGAACGCGTCGCAGCGGTGCGTGCATCGTTCCGGCTGCAGGAACTGCTGCCGGTATCGGCGGCCATCGAACGCGAGCGCGAACATCTGGCGGCCCCTTCGGTGGCGCTCATGCGCACGGTCGGCGCGGCCATCCGCGAAGACCTCACTCGCATCAAGGACGTGCTGGATATCTTCGTGCGCAAGGGCGCGCAGGATGTCGCCGAACTGGCGCCTCAGGTAGACCTGCTGCGGAAGCTCAGCGATACGCTGGGTGTGCTCGACCTCGGCGCGCTGCGCGCGCGCGTGCGGGCCGAAGTCGCAAGGCTCGAGGATATGGTGGCTGGGCGGTTGCCGCCGACGGACCGCGTGCTCGTCGAAGTGGCCGCCACGCTCATCGGCGTTGAAGATGGTTTGGACGAGGCTCTGGTCAGCCTCGTCACTCCCGGCAGTGAAGACGAAGAGGGCGATGCCCCTCACGACGGCCATGACGCGGAACAGCACCGCGTACAGGCGGCCATGTTGCGCGAGTGCATCGTCAATCTCGCCCGGATCAAGGAGGCGGTGGCCGGCGCCGTCTCGCAGCAGATGCCGGTTCCCACCGCAGCGGTCGATGAACTGGTGCGCGGTATCGGGGCGGCCCTGTGGATGCTGGACCGCACCCGTGCGCGGGATGTCATCGAGGCGCTGGCGGCAGAAGTGCGCGGCATCTTGCTCGCACCTGCATCGTTCCCCACGGCGCGCCTCGAGCGTCTCGCCGATGCGATGGTGAGCGTCGAGTACTACATGGAAACGCTCGAGGCCGGCCGTGCCGACCCCGAGTACATGCTCGACAACGCCGAAGCTTGCTTGCGTGCCTTGGCGGAGCCGCCTCTCCCGGTCGTCGCGCAGTTGGCCGCCACGGCGGAGCCTGTGTCGACTGTCGCGTCCCAGCCGCCAACGGCGACACCGCCGGGTTTCACGGCCACGGTGGTCTTGATGCCGGACCACGAGTCCACGGTGGTGGATTTGGCCGCGGCGGCGAGCGTGGAAGCCGCTGCGCAGGCAGCAGCCGTGGCCGCGTCGGAGGCGCCGGTGTCCGAACCGCCCGCGGTTGCGAAGCGTGCCGACGCCGAGAGCGCTGCTCCTGCTCCCTTGCCAGCCGCGATGCTGGATACCCAGAAAATGCCGGCGGCGAGCCCTCAGCTCGATCCCCACGTCGACCCCGAACTCATCGAACTGTTCATTCAGGAGGCCCGGGAAGAGGTTGCCGCCATCGCGCTTCACTTCCCGCGATGGGCAGAAAACCCCGCGCAGTTGGAATCGCTGGTGCGCGTGCGTCGTGCGTTCCACACCCTGAAGGGGAGTGGCCGCATGGTGGGCGCGCGTGCGGTCAGCGAGTTCGCCTGGTCCATCGAAGCCTTGTTGAACCGGCTGCTGAATGGCACCTTGCCGCGCGGTCCCGACTCCGTCGGCGTGCTGGGCGAGGCCGTGGCGCAGCTGCCTGCGCTCGTTGAACAATTGGCGGACGGCGGCGAATTGCCTCATGGCGCGGGCTGGGTGGCGGCACGTGCCGTGGCGCTGACCGAAGGTCGTACGCTCGCCAGCGTTACCGATCCCTTGCCGTTGGCGGCGGGGGCGCCACGCCCCGTCGGTGCGCCCACCATCGTCACGCCGCTCACGCTGGCGCAGGCCGCGGCTGCCGACGTGGTGGAAGAGCCGGTAGCGGCCGATGGCATCGAGGTCGTGGAACACGGTTCCAGCAGTGAAGTCGTCGACATCGAGACGCCGTCCGAGCCGGAACCCGCGTCCGAGCCGGAGCCCGTGTTGGTGCCGGAACCGAGTTTCGATTCGCAACTGGCCGAAATCTTCCGCGCCGAGACCGCTTCGCACCTGGCCACCATCGACGCCTTCCTGGCCGAATGCGCGGCGCTGCCGGCGCCTCATCCGGTGACGGAGGCGCTGCACCGCGCCTGCCACACGCTGGCGGGGGCCTCGAAGATGGCGGAGGTGCCCGAAGGCACCGCACTGGCCGAGCCGCTGAATCTGTATATCCGCAAGCTCTACGACCATGGCCTCGGTCTGTCTGCGGAAGCCCTGCCGGTGGTTGGCGCGGTGGCGGCCGCCGTCGGCGAGGTGGCCGCGCGCTTGGGTGAACCGGCCGCGCAACCCCGGGACCCGGCGCCATTGCTCGCGCAGTTGCAGGAACTGCGCGATCGGCTCGATGCCGAAGTGGCCATGCTGGGCCTGGGTGCTCCGGCACCAGAGCCTGCTGCCGAGCCGGTCGCTGCGGCGCCCGTTGTCGCTCCGGCTGTCGCCACGGTCGACACCGTGGACCCCGAGATTGCCGGCATCTTTGCCGAAGAGGCCACCGAACTGCTGGAACTTGCCGATGCCGCGCTCGTCGCGTGGCGGGCTGCCCCGCAGGACCCGGCCCCCGTGGCCGAACTCAAGCGCACGCTCCACACCCTGAAAGGTGGAGCGCGCATGGCAGGCCTGCACGGCATGGGGGCGCTGGGCCACGAGGCCGAATCGCTGCTCGTGCGGATGGAAGCGGAACTCGCCGGCATGGTGGGCGCCGCGCCGGCGCCGGCCTTGCTCGATTTGCTGCAAGGCACGCTGGACCATCTCGCCGTCATGCGCGACGGCATTCTGCGTGGCAGTTACGACGCCGTGGACCCCGCATTGCTCGCCCGTCTTGGCGCAGCCAACGTGGTCGAGGTCGCGGCTCCCGCGCCTGTCGCTCCCGAGCCAGCTCTGTCCGTGGCCGCCGAGCCGGCCGCCGCGGAACCCGCCCCGGAACCGGAACCCGTCATTGCGGCAGCGCCAGAAGCCCTGGTCGAACCCGCCGAGTTGGCTGCCGCCCCCGTCGTCGAACCGGCGCCCGTGGTTTCGGCCGCAGTGGAGCCCGTGGTGCCGCCGCCGGGTCGCGAGCCGCAACCCGCGCCGGAGCCGCGCGAACTCGCCCGCGTCGATGCCGAGTTGCTCGACGAATTGCTGAACAATGCGGGCGAAGTGAGCATCCTGCGCGCCCGGTTGGAGCAGCAGTGGAATTCCGTGGAGTCCAATCTTGCCGAACTGTCGCGCGTCACCACGCGTCTCAAGGAACAGTTGCGGCGGCTGGAGCTGGAAACCGAAGCGCAGATCCTGGCGCGCCACGAAACCGATTCCCATCGCGGCGCCTTCGATCCGCTGGAGCTGGATCGCTATTCTTCGCTCCACCAGTACAGCCGTGCCTTGGCGGAAAGTGCCAGCGACGTCGCCAGCTTGCAGTCGCTGCTGGAACAACTGACCCGCGACGGTCAGAACCTCCTCATGCAGCAGGCGCGCAGCGTCAGCGAAATGCAGAACGGCCTCATGCGCAGCCGCATGGTGGCCTTCCAGCGGCATGTGCCGCGTCTGTCGCGTCTGGTGCGTCAGGTGGCCGGTGAATGCGGCAAGCGCGCCGAACTCGTGGTCACGGGGGCCAGCGGTGAACTCGACCGACAGGTGCTGGAACGTCTCATTGGGCCCTTCGAACACCTGCTGCGCAATGCCGTGGTGCATGGCGTCGAACTGCCTGCGCAGCGCGAAGCGGCGGGCAAGCCGGCCGAGGGTCGCATCGAGGTCGCGCTTCACCGCGAGAACTCGGAGATGGTCATCACCGTCGCGGACGACGGCGCCGGCCTCGATCTGCGCGCCATCCGCGAGCGCGCACGGGCGCGCGGGATGGTGGCACCGGGTGCGGTGCTGACCGACGGACAGGCCATGCAACTGGTGCTCGAGCCGGGCTTCAGCACGGCCGCGACGCTGACGGCCGACGCCGGGCGCGGCGTCGGCATGGACGTGGTGGCCACTGCCGTGAAGAAACTGGGGGGCAGCCTCCACATGGAGAGCGTGGCCGGCCGTGGTGCCCGGTTCACGTTGCGTCTGCCGTTCACGCTGGCCATCAGTCAGGCGCTCATCGTGCGCACGGCAGATGAACTCTACGCACTGCCGCTGCCGACGGTGGAAGCAGTCGTCCGCCTAAGTCGCTCCGAGGTGGTGCGCCATCTCGCGGGAACGCTTTCCGCTTACGAATACGGCGGCCAGTCGTATCGTTTCGAACATCTCGGTCGTTATCTCGGCGCGCCGCTGGCGCAGTTGCCCGAGCAGGACATCGCCGTTCCGGTCGTGCTGGTGCGCGCCGGAGAAAACAGTACCGCGCTGGTCATCGATGAATTGCTCGGCAACCGCGAGGTAGTCGTGAAGGGCGTGGGTCCGCAGGTGGCTGCCATCGAAGGCATCGCCGGCGCCACCATCCTCGGGGATGGTCGCGTCGTCCTCATCCTGGATCTGCCGACACTGGTGCGTCGCGGAGCTCGTGTCCGCGACACCGAACAGGTGCAGGAACGAGTGGATCGTCGCGCCTTCGCCTTGGTCGTCGACGACTCCATCACGGTCCGTCGCGTCACCCAGCGTTTGCTGGAACGCCATGGCATGCGCGTGGCCACGGCCCGCGATGGTGTCGATGCGCTCACGTTCCTGCAGGACCATGTGCCCGACGTCGTGCTGCTCGACATCGAAATGCCGCGCATGGACGGTTACGAACTGGCCACGCAAATGCGCGCGGATGCCCGCTTGCGGGAAGTGCCGATCGTCATGATCACTTCGCGCGTGGGCGACAAGCATCGCGCGAAGGCCATCGAAATCGGCGTGGACGATTATCTGGGCAAGCCTTACCAGGAAAGCCAGTTGCTCGATGCCATCGAACCCTTGTTGGCGCGGCGTCAAACCGGTACCAGTACCGGCGGTCAGGACTGAGGTAGGCACCTGTGTCCACGCACTCGGACGAACTGTTCTGTGTCCTGCTGTCGCTGGAAGGCGAACGCCTGCTGCTGCCGAGGCAGTGCCTCGTGGAGGCCGTGCCCTGGTCCGCTCTCCAACCCATGCCCGGGGCCCCGGCTTGGTATCCGGGCACCTTCGAGTGGAATGGCCAGACCGTGCCGGTCGTCGCTTTCGAGGCGGCGTTGGGGCGCGAAGTGCCTCCGGCTACGGGGCGCACGCGCGTTGCCTTGTTGCGAACGGTGGGGGAACGTCTTGCCGGACGTTTGCTTGGCATCGTCGTGCAGGGGTTTCCGCAGACGGTTCGCATCACGCGCGAGTCCGTGAAGGCCGATGAGGCCGGTGCCCAGCCGGACCGTGGCCCGGTGCTATGCCGAGTTCGCATGGTGAATGAAGCGCCGCTCATCCCGGATCTCGAAGCGCTCGAGGCGATGGTGGCGGACGAGACCGTCAGTCGCTGAAGCCACCGCTCCCAGCGAAGCCAACCGGCGCGCGTAGAATGTCGCTTCGCCCAGTTGGAGCCTTTCCATGTCCTCGCCCGCGCTGCCTACCCAAGCCCGCGTCGTCATCATCGGTGGCGGAGTCATCGGCAGTTCCGTGGCCTACCATCTCGCGGCCATGGGTTGCAGCGACGTGGTGCTGCTCGAGCGTGACCGCCTAACCTCTGGCACTACCTGGCACGCTGCCGGCCTGATGATCACCTACGGGTCGCTTTCCGAGACCTCCACGGAAATCCGGAAGTATTCCAAGGAACTCTATTCGCGCCTCGAAGCCGAGACGGGTCAGGCCACCGGTTTTTCTCCCATCGGTTTCATCGAAGTGGCCGCCGACGCGGACCGTCTTGAAGAGTTCCGGCGTATTGCTGCCTTCAACCGCTACTGCGGCGTAGACGTGCACGAAATCTCGCCGCGAGAGGTGGGTGAACTCTTCCCGCTTGCCCGCGTGGATGACATTGCCGGCGGCTTCTATGTGCCGGATGACGGCCGCGTGAACCCCGTCGATGTGACGATGGCGCTCGCGAAGGGGGCGCGCCAGCGCGGTGTGCGAATCTGCGAAGGCGTTTCGGCCATCAGTCTCCTCCGTGAACGGGGGCGAGTCGCCGGCGTGCGCACCACGCAGGGCGACATCCGCGCGGAGTACGTGGTGAACTGCGCCGGCATGTGGGCCCGTCAGCTCGGCGAAGCGGCGGGAATTACCATCCCGAACCAGGCGGCCGAACACTACTACCTCATCACCGAAGCCATCCCCGGCCTGCCTCCCGGCATGCCCGTGCTGGAAGACCCGGCCTATTACGGCTACTACCGCCAGGAAGGTGCCGGGCTCATGGTCGGCCTGTTCGAGCCGGTAGCTGCGCCGTGGCGGCTGGAAGGCATTCCGCAGGAGTTCTCTTTCGGTGAACTCACCCCGGACTACGAACGCGTGATGCCGTTTCTGGAACGCTCCATGGAACGCATTCCCGTGACGGGGCAGGTGGGTATCCGCAAGTTCTTCTGCGGTCCGGAAAGCTTCACGCCGGACCTGGCACCCATCGTTGGCGAGGCGCCGGAACTGCCGGGCTACTTCGTGGCGGCGGGCTTGAACTCCATCGGCATCCTGAGCGGCGGCGGCATTGGGCGCGTCGTGGCGCACTGGGTCCTGAACGGCACGCCCGATGTGGACGTGACCGGCATGAACATTGATCGGCTGCAGCGGTACCAAGCGAACCCGGACTACCGCCGCGAGCGCACCATCGAATCTTTGGGGCGCGTGTACACCTGCCACTACCCCGGCGAAATGCTGCACTCAGCTCGCGACGCGAAGCGTTCCCCGTTTCACGAGCGCTTTGCCGCGATGGGAGCGTACTTCCGCGAGACGAGCGGCTGGGAAACCCCCGACTGGTTCGCGGGTGCCGGCGAAACGCCGCAGCCGGGCAAGTTGTCCTGGGGCCGGCAGGATTGGTGGCCGCTGTGGGCCGCCGAGCATCAGGCA
>JBEGRA010000413.1:0-3307 GCA_041180705.1 Pseudomonadota bacterium
CGAAGACGACGACAGCGCCAAGGACACCAAGGCGGCGCCTGCTGCCGACGACAGCAAGAAGGCCTGAGCCTTCCTGCATTCCCGAGGGTGCGGCCCCGCGATGGGGCTGGTTCGGGCTCCAGAGGTTATCCACAACCTCCGGGGTCATGTTGTCGACTGGAGCTAGCGCATGTTCGAGGTCGGTTTCAGCGAGATGGTGCTCATCGCACTGGTCGCGCTGGTGGTGCTTGGCCCCAACAAGCTGCCCAAGCTCGCCCGCGATGTCGGACGCTGGGTCGGGCGTGCCCGCCAGATGGTTCGGCAAATGCAGGACCAGCTAGACCACGAAGCGCGCGTCGCAGAATGGTCCATGGGCGACCCCGAACGCGCCAAGACCCTCACCCAGCCGCCAGCCATCGCTGACGTCAGTACGGTTCCGGACGGGCCAGAAGCGCCGCGAAGCGCTGCCGCCGTTCCTGCTGGCCCCGATGCCGTTCCCGCTGGCCCCGACGCCGTGCCTACCCGCACCGCGGTGCCTGCCGGCCAAGAGGCCGTACCTGCCGGACCCGAAGCCCTGCCGCCGCTCGCCGCCGACTCCCTGCCGACCACCACCGTGAACGAACATGACCGACCGCTCGCCTGAAACCCGCGGCCTCGGCGAAGGCTCGCTGACGTCCCACATCCTGGAACTGCGCGACCGGCTCATCAAGGGACTCGCCGCCGTGGTGGTGCTGGCACTGCCGTGCATCGCCTACTCGAACGAACTGTTCACGCTGGTCGCGCAGCCGCTCATCCAGCAGTTGCCCGCCGGCAGCAAGCTCATCGCCACCAGCGTCGTTTCGCCGTTCATGGCGCCGTTCAAACTGTCGCTCTACGTGGCGCTGTTCCTGGCAATGCCCGTGGTGCTCTACCAGATCTGGGCCTTCGTCGCGCCCGGCCTCTACAAGCATGAACGCAAGTTTGCCGCGCCCTTGGTGCTGTCCAGCATCCTGCTGTTCTACGCCGGGGTGGCCTTCGCCTATTTCGTCGTCTTTCCGCTGATGTTCCAGTTCTTCGCCGCCACCACTCCGGCTGGCGTCACCATGATGACGGACATCACGCAGTACCTCGATTTCGTGCTCATCCTGTTCCTGTGCTTCGGGCTGGCCTTCGAAATTCCCATCGCGGTAGTGCTGCTCACGCAGACTGGCCTCGTCAAAATCGAAAAGCTTTCCGAGTCGCGCGGCTACGTCATCATCGGCATCTTCATCGTGGCTGCCATCCTGACGCCGCCGGATGCGGTGTCGCAGTGCGCCATGGCCGCGCCCATGTGGATCCTCTACGAGGCCGGCATCATCATGTCGCGCATCATGTCGCGGGTCCGCAAGCCTGCCGCCAGGGAAACTGCCGCGGACGCCTGACGGCGTCCGCTCCGCACCCCCCTGTTCGCCCCCCCGCGCGTTCGGTCATACTCGACCGCTGAACGATCTTCCGGGGGATGAACCATGACCAACCAAGTGCCAGCCAGCGGCAAGCAGCTGCTCGGCCAGCCCATCGGCCTTGCCAGCCTGTTCCTGACGGAGATGTGGGAACGGTTCACCTTCTACGGGATGCGGGCCATTCTCGTGCTGTTCCTGGTGGCGCAAGTGTCCACCGGCGGCCTCGGCATCGATGACAAGACGGCCACGGCCATCTACGGCCTGTACACGGCAGCCGTTTACCTCGTCGCGCTGCCCGGCGGTTATATCGCCGACCGCGTCATCGGCGCGCAAAAGGCCGTCATCGTCGGCGGCATCCTCATCACGCTCGGCAACGTGCTGCTGGGCATGGCTGGTGGCGCCGCCGCGTTCTACGTCGGGTTGGTCGTCATCATCGCCGGTGTCGGGCTGCTCAAGCCGAACATCAGCGCCATCGTCGCCGGTCTGTATCCGGAAGGCGGGGCGCGCCGCGATGCCGGCTTCACCATCTTCTACATGGGCATCAACCTCGGTGCCTTCATCGCACCGCTCATCGTCGCACCGGTAGCGGCTACCTACGGCTGGAGCGCCGGTTTCCTGTGTGCGGCCGCCGGCATGGCACTGGGTGTGGTGCAGTTCCTCTCCACGCGTCACTGGCTGCAGGGGGCCGGCAGTGCGCCGGCGCTCCCGGCCGGCACGCAGCCCGACTGGAAGCCCACGCTCATCGGCACGGGCCTGGTGGCCGCCGCCGTCGCTGCCGTCGCGCTGGGCGTGGTGAAGGTGGACCCGGTGTCGCTGGCCAAGGGCACCGCTTGGGTCATCGCCAGCATGGCGGTGCTCTACTTCGCCTGGATCTTGCTCTTCGGCGGCCTCGATACCGTCGAGAAGAAGCGCGTCGGCGCCATCATCGTGCTGTTCATCGCCTGCGCAGCGTTCTGGTCGGGCTTCGAACAGGCCGGCAGTTCGCTGAACCTGTTCGCCGAGCGCTACACGGACCGTCTCGTCGGCTCCTGGGAAATTCCCTCGGGCATCTTCCAGTCCTTGAACCCCGTGTTCATCCTGCTGTTCGCGCCGCTGTTCTCGGCCCTGTGGGTGCAGCTCGCCAAGCGCCAGATGGACCCGAGCGCCCCGGCCAAGTTCGCCCTCGGCCTCATCATCATGGGCTCGGGCTTCCTGGTCATGGTGCAGGCAGCCGGCATCGTCGCGGCCGGCATGAAGGCGGCGCCCTACTGGCTGGTGTTCACCTACATGCTGCACACCATGGGTGAGCTCTGCCTGTCGCCTGTCGGCCTGTCCAACATCACGAAGCTGGCACCGGCTCGCTATGTGGGCCAGATGATGGGCATCTGGTTCCTCGCCACCTCGCTCGGCAACCTCGCGGCGGGTCTCATCGCCGGCGAATTCGACGCGGAAAACGTGGCCGCCATGCCGGGCCAGTACCTGCATATCGTGCTGTTCGCCGTCGGCACCGGCGTCGTCACGCTGCTGCTGGTGAAGCCCGTGAAGAACTGGATGGGTGGAGTGAAGTAAGCCATGCACAGTCCCGCCGGCCTTCCCGCACAGTTGACGGTGAAGGCCGTCGTGCTGTCGCTCGTCCTCACCGTCATTCTCGCGGCCGCGAATGCCTATCTGGGCCTCTTCGCGGGCCTGACGGTGGCCACTGCCATCCCCGCCGCCGTCATCGCCATGGCGGTATTACGGCTGTTCGGCCCGCCGAACATCCTGGAAAACAACATCGTCGCCACGGGTGCTTCGGCCGGCAGCAGCATTTCCGCCGGTGCCATCTTCACCATGCCGGCGCTCATCCTGCTCGGCCATTGGCAGCGTTTCGACTACCTCTGGACCTTTGCCATCGTGGGCCTGGGCGGTCTGCTCGGCGTGCTGTTCAGCGT
>JBEGRA010000414.1:0-2755 GCA_041180705.1 Pseudomonadota bacterium
CACCATCGTGGGCGCGTTCGGCAGCCATCCAGTCGTGAAGGCGCTCAGTGCGGCAGGGCTGCCGCTGGCCCTAGCGCTGCCCCGCTCCGTAACCGCGCGCAGCACCGGAGCGGCCAGTGCCGATGCACCGCAAGTCGTCGAGTTGGCGATGACTTCCCCTGAAGGCGTAGCGGTGAGCGATTTGACCCGTGGCCCTCGCCCTTCGGACCGGAAAGGTTCGGTTTCGCTGATGGCTGCCGTCGAAAAGGGCAGCATCAAGGGCGTTAACCTGGGCCGCGGCTCCACGCGCCTCATCGTCGTGGGAGACTCTTATATTTTGGACAACCAGATGATTGAGCAGGGCGGTAACCGCGATTTCGCTTGGCAGGCCGTGAACTGGCTGCTCGACCGTTCGCTCCTAATCGGCAACATTGGACCACGACCCATCCGAGTGCATACCTTCACCATGACAGACGGCCAGATGCGGACAGTGCGTTGGCTGCTGCTGGGCGCGGTGCCGGGCGGAGTGCTGCTGTTCGGCCTGCTCGTCTGGTTCCGGCGGCAGAGGTAGGAAAGAAATAGATGGCGAGCGGCATTGCACCGCCCGCCATCCAACCCAAACAACCAAACTGACTGTGCGACATTTTTGACCGCACAGATTCAAAACGGTTCAAAGAATTTTCGCTTTTTTGGCCGACTAACTTAAGGCTTACCGAAAAGGAAGTTCTGGTTGTCAACTTTGACATGGAGTTTGCCTTCGCCTGTCACCGAGGCGGCGGCAGTTTTTTCCCCTGCTGGGCCTTGCAGGTTCAGGGTGTATTTGTCGCCGTCCTGCTTCCAGCTCCCTTGGTAAGTGGTCTGCTGAGTTTCCGTGCGGGCCGGTTCCTCCGGAGCCGCAACTTCCGTAGGTGGAGGCGGAGGGGGCGCGCCCGGCTGTTTGCCGCCGGGGCGGCGGCGGGGCTGCTGCTGGGGTTGGGGCGTGGGATTCACTATGACACGGCGGGACGGGGCCAGTATTTGCGCAAAGTTCGGCATGTCTGCCATCTGGCTTTTGATGAACACCTTTTCCTCGATCGTGGCAACGAGGGTCGTTCCCCTGAATTTGGTTTCCAGAACACTTTCCAGCCGGCGGAGGTCCGAGGCGGATATGCCGGGGACAACGCGGTGGAGTTGGGCCGTAGTCGCCGCCGCGTCCAGCTCCCAGCGTCCATAAATCTCATTCGTGTATTTGGAGGACGCACCGGTCTGGAGGAAGACGAGCAGATCCTTCGGCTCCAGCCGGTGGAGGTGCTTTCGGATTTCCTCGCTCTTTATCACCGCCTGCACTTTGGCGTCGTTGAGCAAGGCGGACATTTGTTCCGGCTGGCGCAGGATTTTTTGCAGGTTCGCGTCGGTGGCGATGTCCTGAAACTCCGGACGCTCGCCCAGCCCGAGGAAAAAAGGGTAATCTGCCACACGCGGCAGCAAATCAGGGTTGTGCTGAAGCAGGCCCAATACATCCGCCGCGTCATACACGGCGGTGGGGGTGGGGTCCATCGCGCTGATCAAACGGTTTAGGCCGGACTTGTTCACGTCCTCGCCCAGCGAATTCATCACTCGCAACACCAGCGGCGGCTCCTCTTCGGATTTGAACTGCGCCATAAAATAACCCGCCAGCCCAGCCATCTGACAGAGCACGAACAGGTAAACCGTGCCGGCGACCACTCCCACACAGGTTCCAAGGCGGCTGTTTAACCGTTCCCATGCAAGATCGTTTCCGTCACGGGTCTTGTATTTGAACCGCATTTCCATGTGATGATGCACCGCCTGCGCGATTAGCCAGAAGACCGCCGCTAAACCTGTAAATATCAACAGCGGCGGCAGGAACCAATACCAGGCCGGATGAGAAATCCCCACCAGCGGCACAAACGGGCGGAGCAAGTGATCGAACTTGAAACTGACCGCCGTGGCGACCACCACGCCGACGAGCGAAACCAGCATGCGAATGGCTCCCTGCTGCGTTCCAAACGAAGCGGTAAAAGCCCACAGCAGGATTGCGGTGATCCAGAGAGTCATACCGGGGACTCTAATGTTCCCCACTGGAAACGCACGGATAAAATCACTCCGCCTCTGCTTCAGCACGCGAGGAATGGCGGGATCATTTGAATGCTTGACGCCGCTTCGCGAGGGAGGCAAGACCACTGGCCAATGACCATCTCAAGCCCGTGCCCAACCCTTGTGTCCGCCGCAAAATGAAATGAGTCTATTACCCCAGATCTTCGTCACCGACCTCATCACCGAGCCGCTCGATTGCGAGCGGCGAGTTCTCGACGGCCACGCCGAGGTCCGCGCGCTCAACGTCAGGAGTCAGGAGGAATTGGGGAACCAAATTGACGAGGCCGACGGCGTCATGCTCTACCATTACCTGCGACTGGACCGGCCGCAAATCGAGCGCTTGAAGAAATGCCGCATTATCGCCCGGCCTGGCGTGGGCTATGACAACATTGATATCGTAGCGGCGCGGGAACGCGGTATCCCGGTCGTCAATGTGCCCGATTACGGCACCGAGGAAGTAGCGGACTCCGCACTCGGAATGGCACTCACGCTCACGCGCGGGGCGCACCTTCTCAACAGCCGCCTTCGGCGCGGTCTCGGTGCCTGGAATGTCACGCAGGCCGCACCGGTCCATCGGCTGCGCGGACGCGTATTCGGCATCATTGGCTGCGGGCGCATCGGTTCAGCAACAGCACTGCGCGCGAAATCGTTTGGCTTCCAGGTCGTCATTTACGACCCGTTT
>JBEGRA010000415.1:0-2559 GCA_041180705.1 Pseudomonadota bacterium
TAGAAGGTGGGAATGGCCTTGCGCATGTACGCCAGCCACTTGCCGTCGGGGCTGTAGAGCGGGTTCGCATCATCGGCCGGGTTGTCCGGCGTGAGGTTGGTCGCCACGGGGGCGGTGCCAGCCGGGCCGGCCGCGATGGCCACCACGAACACGTCGGCGTTGCTCTGCGTGCCGGTGGTGTCCGTGTCCGCCACGAACGCCAACTCCGTGCCATCCGGGCTCACGTCATAGCTGCCCAGCCCCGGATCTTGCGGGGGCAAGGGGCGGTGCGCGGCGAGCGTGGGGCTGACGGGCGTGCGGCCATCAAGCGCGGTGATCCACACATGCGTTTCGCGGTCGTTCAGGAAATGGTCCCAATACGTGACGGGAGCACGGGCATAGACGCGGGCATTCATCTTGCTGTCTTCGCGCTCCTTCAGGCGTTTGCCCTGAGCCGCGAAGTCGGGCAGGTCCGGCCAGACCGCAGAGAGGAACGCGATTCGCTGCGAGTCCGCGAACCACTTCGCGCTGCCGGCGCCGGTGGGCACGTTCGTCAGGCGCCGCGCCTCGCCGCCGCCGAGCGGCAGCACGTAGAGTTGTGCGGCCTTGTCGTCATCGCGCTTGGCGCTGAACAGCACCCAGCGGCCGTCGGGGCTGACTTCGGGGTCGCTTTCGCCGGCCGGGTCCGAGGTGAGTTGCTCGGCCGGACCGCCTGCCGTGGGGAGGCGCCACAGGTCCGTCTGGCCCTTGTTCAGGTCCACGTCGTAGCGCGTGACGGCGACGATGGCGAACTTGCCGTCCGGCGTGAGCGCCGGATTGCCGACACGCTGCAGCTTCCACATGGTGGCTGCATCGAGCGGCGCGGGCGCGGCCTGTGCCAGGCCCGCGGTACCCAAGGACAACAGCAGGGCGAAGCAGGCGCCGAGCCCGCGGCCGGGCAGGTGGCGAAGGCGGGGGGTGCGGGGGCTGGCTGGCATCGTTCTCTCCGTGGCAGGGCCGGCTTTCGCGCGGTGGCGGCGAGCGCCGCAGTGGTAAAATAACGGTTTACTACGCTCGCGCAAGGTTGGGTGCCGGAATGTCCGCCAAGATCATCGATGGTCGTGCCGTCTCGAAAAATCTGCGCAAGGGTTACGCCAGCCGCATCGAAGCCCTGAAGGCCAAGGGCGGTCGGGCTCCCGGTCTCGCGGTCATCCTCGTCGGCGACAGCGCCGCCTCGCGCATCTACGTGCGCAACAAGATCCGCGCCTGCCACGAAGTCGGCATCGAATCCACGTTCGTCGAACTGCCTGCCAGCACCAGCGAGCAGGAAGTGCTGGACCGCATCGATGCGCTGAACGCGGACCCGACCATCGACGGCATCCTCATCCAGTTGCCCCTGCCGCCGCACATCCGCATCCCGCCGGTGCTGGAACGCATCTCCGTGGACAAGGACGTGGACGGCTTCCACCTCTACAACGTGGGGGGTCTCGTCACGGGCAGCACCGTGTTCTCGCCGTGCACGCCTTACGGCGTGCAGAAGCTGCTCGAGTCCGAAAACATTCCCGTGGCCGGCCGCAACGTGGTGGTGGTGGGTGCCAGCAACATCGTGGGCAAGCCCACCGCGCTCATGCTCATGCAGCAGGACGCCACCGTGTGCATCTGCCACAAGATGACGCGCGACCTCGCCCAGTTCACGCTGCTGGCGGACATCCTCGTCGTCGCTGCCGGTGTGCCGGGGCTCATCCTGCCGCAGATGGTGAAGACGGGCGCCGTCGTCATCGACGTGGGCATCAACCGCCTGCCCGATGGCAGCATCATCGGCGACGTGGATTTCGAGGGCGTGCGCAAGAAGGCCTCGTACATCACGCCGGTGCCTGGCGGTGTCGGCCCCATGACAATCACCATGCTGCTGCACAACACGATCGTGTCCGCAGAGCGTTCGCTCGGCCTGCCCGTCGGCGAGGCGTAAGCCTGCCGCGCGCGGCCCGGGCTGTCACCCGGGTCGTGTTCGAGCCGCGCTCCGGCTTCAGTAGCCGTTGTTGGCGGCTTGCAGCCAGTGCCGGAAGCTCTCGGCATAGCTGCGCGCCACCAGCAGCCGGTAGGTGGGCGCTGCGTCCACCTGCCACAACTGCACCCCCATGTGTCCGATGCTGCTCACTGCCGCCATGCCCGGCGTGAAGCTGCGTGGGTGAAGGTCTACCCCGAGCCCTTTGGCGAGCACCTTGCGTGCCGCCGGCCCCTGCAGTTCGAACAGCACGCGGCTGCCGCTTTGGTCGCAGACGCTGGCCAGCGCCCCCAAGTGCTCGCGAAGCGTGGTTTCCAACGAGTCGGTCGCGCTCATCGCAAGCCACTGGCCAGGGCCGCACCACAGGAAGCCGATGCCGGCACTGAAGCTGGCTGCGGGTTGCAGTGGCAACGCCACACCGAAAAGTTCCAGTGCCTTCGCGGCGACAGCACTTGCTTGCCCCCGACGCGCGATAAGGCTCACCAGTTGCTTCGGGGCGGGTAGTTCAGCCACGGAGGCGTTCTCCAGTGGGGTCGAGGAACACGGGATCGCACACTTCGACGAGCACATCGTGGCCGCGCAGCAGGTCGACTGCA
>JBEGRA010000416.1:0-2636 GCA_041180705.1 Pseudomonadota bacterium
CCCACAACCCTTCGCTCGACAGCGCGTTGGCGCGAATGAAAGAAGCACGCGCCAACTCCTGGCTGGAGTTCGCCGGTCTCGTGCCGGGCGGTACGGCGAACGCCGAAGTAAAGCGTAGCCGCAGTATCGTCGGCTTCGACAGCACCGGACCCATCACCGGTGTGTCGAAGTTCAAGGACCGCAGCCTCGACGCGCAGTGGGAAATCGACTTGTTCGGTGGTCAGCGTCGCGCTTTCGAGGCTGCGCGGCGCCGCGCTTTCGCCGCCGAGTCGCAGTGGCACGATGCGCGTACGACGCTAGCTGCCGAAGTGGCCAACACCTACACCGGGCTGCGCGCCTGCGAGGCCCGGCTGCAGTTGCAGCAGTCAGCTGCGGTCTCGCGAGAGGGCACGGCTGACCTCGTGGGGCGCAAAGCCTCCGCCGGGCTGGCTTCGTCTGCAGAAGCGGCGCAGGCAGCTGCTGCGGCTGCCGACAACCGCGCGGCGGTTCGCTCCGTGGACGCTGCCTGCCGGCGTGCCAGCAACGCCCTTGTCTACTTGACTGGCCTCGAACCCCAAGCGCTGGCTGCCAAGCTGGCGCCGGGCCACGGCACCGCGCCCGTTCCCGTGCCCACGAGCGTGTCGGTGTTGCCGGCGGTGCTCGTGCGTCAGCGTCCGGATGTTGCCGCCGCCGAGGCCGAGTGGGCCGCGGCGGTGGCGGATTACGGTTTTGGCATTGGCGAATTGCTGCCGAGCGTGAACCTCGTCGGTTCGCTGGGCCGTTCCAATACGTCGGTGTTCGGCGAGTCGTTCTCGGTGGACCACTGGCGCTTCGGTCCGAACATCACCATGCCGGCGCTCAGCTTCGGCAAGGCGGCGGCGGGTCTGCGCGTGCTCAGCACTCGTATCGATGCAGCCCGTGGCCGTTACGAAAACCAGGTGCGTGTCGCCATCCGCGAAGTGGAAGACGCGCTGGTGACGCTGGATGCCGCCACCGCTCGCGATGCCGATGCGGCCAGGGCAGCGGCTGGATGGTCGACGGCATTGCAGGCCATGGAAGCGCGCCATCGCGCCGGGCTGGCCAGCACGCTGGAACTGGAAGAAGTGCGTCGCCTGCAACTGCAGGCCGCAGATGCGCGAATAGCGCTGGCGCAGGAGCGCACCACCGCCTGGGTGGCGCTGTACAAGGCATTGGGTGGCGGTTGGTCCGCCACTAAGGAATGAAGACGATGAACCTGAACACCTCGACTTTCCCGGTTGGCTTGAAGGCGGGCTTGGCCATCGGACTGGCAGTTACCTTGGCCCTTGGCGTAGGCATGGCCACGCTGGCGGATGCGGCGGACAAGGAAGCGGCGGCTCCGGCCAAAGGTACGTCGCTGACGGTAACCGTGGCTTCACCGCAGCGAGAAGATTGGTCGACGACGCTTGCCGCCAGCGGCAGCATCGAGCCCTGGGACGAAGCCAGCATTGCTTCCGAGGTGAACGGACAGCGCATCGCCGTGCTGCTCGCGAATGTCGGCGACCATGTCCGCAAGGGCCAGCCGCTCGCGCGTTTCGCCGAAGACTTCCTTGCGGCAGACCTCGCGCAGGCAGAAGCTGCGCTTGAGGAGGCTACCGCCCGCGAGGCGCAGGCCCGCGCCAACCACGAACGTTCCCGCACCCTGGCGGACAGCAATGCGTTGTCGCCATTGGAGATGGACCAATACGCTGCCAACGCCCGCAGCGCTGCCGCGCAACTGCAGAGCGCGAAAGCGCGTCGCAATGCCGCAGCGCTGCTGTTGCGCAAGGCCACGGTCGTGGCTCCAGACAACGGCGTCATCTCCTCGCGCACGGCGACTACCGGTCTCGTGGCTGGTGTCGGCACCGAACTGTTTCGTCTCATTCGCCAGGAGCGCCTGGAGTGGCGAGCCGAAGTGGCCGAGGTGGACATGGGTCGCGTGAAGCCCGGTGTGAAGGCCCAGTTGCGTACTTCGCAAGGCGTCACTCTCGAAGGCCGCGTTCGCGCCGTGTCGCCCAAGGTGGATGCGCGTAGCCGCACTGCTTTGGCGTATGTGGACCTGCCCGGGGCCGCGTCCCATACGGTAGCCGGTACTTTTGCCACTGGCCGTTTGTTGCTCGCGGAAACGCCGGCACTCACCATTCCGCAGTCGGCCGTGGTGACCCGTGACGGCTTTGCGTACGTATTCGTGGTCGATGCCCATGACCAAGTACACCGCACCCGCGTTACCACCGGTCGCCGCCAGGGAGACCGCTTCGAGATCACTGGCGGGCTGCCGGCCAATGTCCGCATCGCGTTCCAGGGGGCCGGTTTCCTGAATGACGGCGATCGCGTACGCGTGGTGGCGAAGAAGGATGCACGCCCGTGAGCGAGTCGCACGACACCCCGCCGCGGGAACCCTCTGCACAGCCGAAGTGGGGCAGTAGTGGCTCCTGGAATCTTTCTTCCTGGGCCATCGAGACGCCTGTCCCGGCGGTCATGTTGTTCGTCTTCCTGTGCCTGCTCGGGCTGAAGGGTTTCCAGCAGCTCGACGTGCGCGACATGCCGGATATCGACATGCCGATGGTGACAGTCGCTGTGGCCCTGCCGGGTGCCGCGCCGTCGCAGATGGAGTCGGAAGTCACCCGCAAGATCGAGGACTCGATAGCCAGCGTGGAGGG
>JBEGRA010000417.1:0-4815 GCA_041180705.1 Pseudomonadota bacterium
ACTGTCGAGAGGGCCGGCCATGTCGCCCGTCACGTAGGCCACCGGCAGCAGGTCCTTGTGGTGGCGAGTGCCATCCCACGGCTCCGTCGTGAGCGTGCAGAAGGCTGACAAGGCCACCAGCGTTCCGTTGGTGCCGCGCACTCTTACAGCCAGTAGGCTTGCCGACGTGGCCTTGTCGGCCACGGGCAACTCGAGACGGACAGCGAGAGGTTCCTGGGCAGCACCGGCGGGTAGCCAGGTGGCATCCGCGCCATGCAGCGCCATGGCTACGGTTTCGGCAATTTGTGCCTGGCTGATGCCGTATTGCGCGGCGCGTTGGCGATCGACCACGAGCCGCCACTGGCGCGCCGGGCCGTCGAGGCTGTCCCCGACGTCCACCACATCGGGTTCCCGGTCGAACAGCGCACGAACGGCGCGCGCCGTGGCGATGCGCACTTCGTGGGTGGCCCCGTAGATTTCCGCAACGATGGGCGCCTGGACGGGCGGACCCGGTGGTACCTCCACGACCTGTACCGTGGCTCCGTACTTGTGGCCGATGGCGGCAAGTGCCGGGCGCGCAGCGAGCGCGATGGCATGGCTCGAACGCTTGCGTTCGTGCTTGTCGGCCAGATTCACCTGCAGGTCGCCCAGTTGCGGCGCCTGACGAAGGCCGTATTGACGCACCAGGCCATTGAAATTGATGGGCGCAGCGGTGCCGGCGTAGGCCTGGTAGTCCGTGACTTCGGGAATGGCCACCACCACGGACGACAACTCTGCCAGCACCCGTGCCGTTTCTTCGACTGGCGTGCCCTCGGGCATGTCCAGCACCACCTGGAACTCGCTCTTGTTGTCGAACGGGAGCATTTTCAACACTACCAACTTCGCCACGGCGAGGCCGATGGCCGCGACGATGGCGAGACCGATGCCCGCGTACAGGCGGTGACGTTGCTGTCTGGAGTTCGCCTGGTCGAGCAGTGGACGCAACAGCCGCTCGAAAGTCTGCCGCAGCCAGTCGTCGAGTCGGGATGGCCCAGCGTGGGCGGCCACCACATTGCCCAGCACGCGGCGCGTCAGCCATGGCGTGAAGATGAGTGCCACGGCGAGCGAGATGAGCATGCCGAGGCTCGAGTTGATGGGGATGGGACTCATGTAGGGCCCCATCAGACCGCTGACGAAGGCCATGGGCAGCAGCGCGGCGATGACGGTGAAAGTGGCGAGGATGGTGGGGCCGCCGACTTCATCCACGGCCGCCGGGATGATCTGGTCGAGTTCGCCGCCATGGGCCAGATGCCGGTGGATGTTTTCCACCACGACGATGGCGTCGTCGACGAGGATGCCGATGGAGAAGATGAGCGCGAACAGGGACACGCGGTTCAGCGTGAAGCCCCAGGCCCAGGAAGCGAACAACGTGGCCGCGAGCGTGATGACTACCGCAGCACCGACCACCAGGGCTTCGCGTCGGCCCATGGCGAGAACCACGAGCAGGACCACGCAGGCCGTGGCGAAGAGCAGCTTCTGGATAAGCTTCTGCGCCTTGTCGTTGGCGGTGACGCCGTAGTTGCGGGTGACGGTCACCTGAACATCATCCGGGATGACGGTCCCGCGCAGGGTCTCGACACGCTGCATGACGCGCGCGGCGACGTCGATGGCGTTTTCACCCGGCTTCTTTGAAACGGCCAGCGTCACGGCCGGCGCATCGTCCACGGCGGGCAGGGCGCGGTGGCTGCGCCCGGCACCGGTACCGAACCACACGTAGGAGTCCGGCTGGTCGGCGGCGGCGCTGACGCGCCCCAGTGCCGACAAATAAACCGGGCGACCCCCGTCGACCCCCACCACGAGGCCGGCCACTTCGCTGGCGTCCGCCAGAAAGCTCCCGACGGTCACCGGTTGGTCTCCGCCTGGCCCGGTGATGCTGCCGGCCTGACGAACCAGATTCGCCGCTTGCAGGCGACCGACCACTTCGCCGAGGGAGAGGCCGTGGCTGGCGAGCAGGCCGGGATCCAGTTCCACGTGCACCAGTCGCGCTGGCGCCCCGAGTGTGTAGACGTCGCGGGTGCCGGGAACCCGTTGCACTTCCGCTTCGAGGGAACGTGCCACCTGCCCGAGTTCCAGAGCGCCGCGGTCATGGCTCTGTCGCCACAGGGCAAGGGTCAGAATCGGTACGTCGTCGATGCTGCCGGGGCGCACTATTGGCGGCAGCACGCCGAGGCCGGCAGGGCGCCATTGGGGGTTCGAATAAATGGCGTTGTAGAGCCGCACCAACGCTTCCGTACGCTTTTCGCCGACCTCGAACTGGATGGTCAGGACGGCCAGACCGGGCTTCGAGGCCGAGTAGAGGTGCTTGACGCCGGCAATCTCGGCCAGCACCTGCTCCATGGGCGTGGCGACCAGGCTCTCCACCTGAGCGGCGGTAGCTCCGGGAAAGGGCACCAGCACGTTCGCGAACGTCACGTCGATCTGGGGTTCTTCTTCGCGAGGCGTGACCAGTACGGCGAAGACGCCGGCCAGCAGGGCAATGAGCGCCAGCAGCGGAGTGAGCTGCCGGTTCAGGAAGTAGCGCGCGAGGCGCCCGGGAAAGCCGAGAGCTGGAGCGGTATTCACGGTGCCGCTCCGACGGCCGGCTGCTGCAAGGCGCGCAGCGCGGCGCTGGCATCGATAGCGACTTCATCACCCACCGCAAGTCCGGCGAGGATGGCCACCCGCTCTGCGCCCGCCGCGGGTCCGACGCGGACCTGACGCAGGCGCGTGCGGTTCGCGCGCGGGTCCCAAACGTAGACGGCGGTCACTTCATCGCGCTCCACCAGGGCGCTGCGCGGTACCGAGAGCGCTGGCGCTGCCGAGGTGTCGCCTGCCGCGCCGCGGACGCCGACGGTGGCCGGCGTGCCCGCCAACGCGCTGCTGACCGACGCGGGCAGGTTGAACCAGGCGCGGACGGTACCGGTGGCCCCGTCCACCACCGGAAACAGGCGGGTGGGTGCCGCCTCCATCGAGCCGCTCGGCAAATGCAGGACGACCGTGGCGCCTGAGTGCCGCAGACTCGCGGCGGCCTCTGCCGGCAGATCGACTGTCAGCCGGAGCTGGCCTTCCGCCATGACGCTGAACAGCGGGGTGCCCGGTGCCACGGTGTCGCCGAGCCGCACTGGTCGGTCCGTGATGACGGCCGCGTAGGGGGCGGCGGCGGCCGTGTAAGCCACGCCTTCACGGGCTGCCTCCCGCGCAGCCTGTGCAGCGGCCAACTGGCTGGCAGCCGCCTCATCGGCCGCTACCGCCGCGTCGAGGGTGGCCTTGGCCACCACGTGCCTCGCGTGCATGTCGGCGATGCGACTGCGACGCAGCGCGGCTTCCGTGGCCTGGGCGCTGGCGGCGCGAACCGCTGCCTCGGCCTGCGCAGCGCTGCTGCGCTGTTCCGTGGAACGAAGGCGCACGACGACGGTGTTGGCGGGAACGCGGTCGCCGACTTCATGGGGCAGGGCGCTGACGGTTCCGGCGGTCCGCGCGGTCACCGTCGTGGTGTTGACGCCCTCGATGCGTCCGCTGAAGCGCTGTTCCACGCCGCCGGCGCTTGCCTGCACCCGCTCCACCGCAAAAGGGGCCGGTTGCGCGTGCGGAGCGGGGGCTGCGGTGTCCTCGCCACAGGCGGCAAGCAACAAGGGAAGAAGCGGGGCCAGAAATCTGCGCATGGTTCTCTCCACACCGGTCGTGTTCTGCGTACGCCTGCTGGCGGGCCGGATGGGAGACTATATTATTAGAATATGCTAAATTAGCAATATCTAATTAAGAAAGGCTATAGTCCTTGCGCTGCTATCATTCGTCCATGGAATCTGCCGCCATCGTCACCGCAGGGGTTGCCGAAGAGCTGTTGCCGCATGCCGAGGCAGCAGCTGCGCTGCTGCGCAGTTTGGGTAACGCCCAACGCCTGATGATTCTCTGCCACTTGAGTGGTGGCGCTCTGTCGGTGGGCGAACTCAACGCGCTGGTGCCGCTCAGCCAGTCGGCGTTGTCGCAGCATCTGGCGAAGCTGCGCGAGGCGGGCTTGGTGACGACCGAGCGCCGCGGTCAGGTCATCCGCTATTCCGTTACCCAAGGCCCTGCGGCCCGGGTGGTGGGAACCCTCAAGGACATCTACTGCCCTTGAGCGCCTGAGTTAGTCGTTCAGGCGTCCGCCAGCAGGGCTTGGCGACGCAACTGGTCGCGCAGTTCATCGCGCAGCGAACGCCGCAGGATCTTGCCCACGTTCGTCTTCGGCAGTTCATCCCGGAAGTAAACGTGCCGCGGCACCTTGTAGCCGGTGAGTTCCGTGCGCGCGAAGGCGATGACGTCTTCGGCCGTCAGGGCCGGGTCCTTGCGGACCACGAACAGCGCGACGACTTCGCCCGAATGTTCATCTGCCTGCGACACCGCAGCCACTTCCACGACGCCCGGGTGGCGCGCCACCACGCCTTCCACTTCGTTCGGGTAAACGTTGAAGCCGCTGACGAGGATCATGTCCTTCTTGCGGTCTTCGATGTACGTGAAGCCGTTTTCGTCCATGCGGCCGATGTCGCCGGTGCGTAGCCAGCCGTCCGGGAACATCACCTTGGCCGTCTCGTCGGGGCGGTTCCAATAGCCCGCCATGACCTGCGGACCGCGCACGCAGATTTCGCCATGGCCACCGACGGGCAAGGCGTTGCCGTCATCGTCGCGGATGGAGATTTCCGTGCTGGGCACCGGTAGACCGATGGAGCCGTTGAACGGCATGTCCTTCGGCATGACGGTGGCGACGGGCGACGTTTCCGTGAGGCCCCAGCCCTGACCGAGCATGCAGCCGGTGAGCTTTTCCCATTTCTGCGCCACGGC
>JBEGRA010000418.1:0-7419 GCA_041180705.1 Pseudomonadota bacterium
TGGAGGGAAATCGGCTGGCGCTGCTGCTGGCGGTGCTGCATCGGCACGGGGGCGTATTGCTCTCGGCACACGATGTATTCGTGAATGTCGTGGGTGGCGTGCGCGTCAGCGAAACCGCTGCGGACTTGCCGGCTCTGCTGTCGGCGGTATCGAGCCTGGATGACCGGCCTTTGTCTCAAGACGTCGTGGCCTTCGGCGAAGTGGGGCTGGCCGGCGAGATTCGCCCTGTGCCATTTGGTGACGAGCGCTTGCGCGAGGCGGCGAAGCACGGTTTCAAACGCGCCATCGTGCCGAAGCAGAATGCACCGCGCCGCGAAGACGTGCATCTGAAAGGTTTGGAAGTGATAGGCGTCAGCCGACTCGACGAGGCTTTGGCGGCGGCGCGCACGTAGCGTGCGCCTCGGTCTTGACCGTCAGTCTTCGTTGGCGCTGCGGTCCGAACTGGCGCTCGGCGCACGGCTGTAGCCGTTGTTGCCTTGCACCAGTTTCATCAGCAGACGCAGGAACTGCTGGCGTTCCGTCGGCGTGAGCGGGGCGAGGATTCGTTCCTGCGCACGAAGTACACCGGGTTCGACTTCATCCAGTAGCGCGACTCCCTCGGGAGTGGCGGTCAGCAAGCGCAGGCGACGGTCTTCCAGTGATGGCTGCCGTTTCATCAGCCCGCGGGCTTCGAGGCGGTCGATGACGCTGGCCACGGTGGAGGTGTCGAGCCCGATGGTCGCCGCGAGGCTGCGTTGGTCAAGCCCCGGTTGACGTGCCACCGTGAGCAGGGCGGCGAACTGCACGGGCGTGAGCGATTGCTGTTCGGCCTCTTCGAGAAAGATGGCGACGGCAATCTGCTGCTGGCGCCGGATGAAATAGCCGGGCAGCGTGTCGAGGTCGATGGCGTCGGCAGGTCGGCGCGGGCCGTTGGCCTTGCGGGGCGGCATGCGGCTCAGCCCCAGTGGCGCCCGAGGAGCCCCTCGAGGATGAAACGGCTCCCGAAATAGGCCAACGCCAGCGTGACATAGCCCGCCAGCAGGAACCGCAGCGCTTGCCTGCCGCGCCAACCGAAGCGGTGGCGCCCCAGCAGCAGCACCCCGAAGATGCACCAGGCGATGATGGACAGCACGGTCTTGTGCACGAGGTGCTGGGCGAAGAGGTCCTGGATGAACAGGAAGCCCGACAGCAGCGACAAGGACAGCAGCACGAAGCCGCCGAGGACTGCACGGAACACCGCCGCTTCAAGAGTTTCCATGGGTGGCAGGGCGGCGAGCAAGCCCAGTGGGCGGCGCTCGCGCAGGCGAGCACTTTGCGCGGCAAGCAGCAGCACGAGTATGGCCGCTACCGACAGCAAGCCTGCGGCCAATGCCGACAGCAGGATGTGGGCGACGAGTTCCGGGCCGGGCGCAGCCTGTTCCGCATAGGCCCCATGGGAGGCCGTACCGGTAGCCAGGACGGCAGCCCCGAACCAAAGCGCCACTGACGCGGCCCCAAGATTGCCCCGCGCGGCTCCGAGTAGTGCGGCGGCAGCGATGACCATGCCAACAAGGGCCGCTGCATCCGCCAGCGTGAGGGTGAGGGCATGCCCGGAAGTTGCCAGCGCCGGCACTAGCACCAGGCTTTGCACCGCGAGAGCCACTGCGCCGACCACGGTGGCTGCCGTGGTGAGCCAACGCTGACGGCGGACGACGCCCGCCAGGGCCAGGCCGGCGGTGACCAGATAAAGCAGCGAGGCGAGCAGGGGAGGGAGTGTCGGCACGGCAGCGGCCCGGTAACGCTTGGTCGGGTCTGAATGATGGCACAGGACGCCGCGCGATGGCGGTGCGATAATGCGGCCATGTTTGACAAACTCACCGAGCGCCTGGCGGGCGCTGTCGACTCGTTGCGCGGCCGTGGCCGCCTTACCGAGGACAATATCGCCGACACGCTGCGCCAGGTGCGCATGGCCCTGCTCGAGGCAGACGTCGCTCTGCCCGTGGTGAAGGCGTTCATCGACGCCGTGAAACCGCGCGCCCTCGGGGCCGAGGTACAGAAGAGCCTCGCGCCGGGGCAGGTCTTCGTGAAGATTCTTCACGAGGAACTGGTGCGCGTGATGGGGCCCGAGGGCGGCCGTCTGGAGTTGCGCGCGCAAGCCCCCGTCGTGGTGTTGCTTGCGGGTCTGCAGGGCGCGGGCAAGACCACGACTGCCGCCAAGCTGGCGCGCTGGTTGAAGGATTCGCTGAAAAAGCGGGTGGCTCTCGCCAGCACGGACGTCTACCGCCCGGCCGCGGTGACGCAGTTGGAGCGTCTGGCTGCTCAGGTCGATGCCGGCTTCATTCCCACCGACCTCGCGGCACGCCCCGTCGATATCGCCACGCATGCGTTGGCCGAGGCCAAGCGCGGCGTCTACGACGTGCTCATCATCGACACTGCCGGTCGCCTCCACGTGGACGGCGAGATGATGGCTGAGGTGCAGGCCATCGATGCAGCCGTCGGGGCGCATCAGCGCCTGTTCGTGGTGGACAGCATGGCGGGCCAGGACGCCGTGAACGCGGCGCGTGCCTTCAACGAAGCACTCGACCTCACCGGCGTCATTCTCACCAAGGCGGACGGCGATGCGCGCGGTGGTGCCGCGCTCTCGGTGCGTCATGTCACGGGCAAGCCCATCCTGTTCGTCGGCATGGGCGAAAAGGTGGAGGCGCTCGAGCCGTTCCAGCCGGAACGGGTGGCCGGGCGCATCCTCGGCATGGGTGACGTCGTCGCACTCGTGGAGCAGGTGCAGGCGCAGGTCGACCAGGAAAAGGCCGCCGCGCTCGCGCAAAAACTCCAGAAGGGTCAGGGCTTCGACCTCACCGACCTGCGCGAGCAGTTGACGCAGTTGCAGAAGATGGGCGGCATTGCCTCGCTCATGGACAAGCTGCCCGCGCAGCTGGCCAGTCAGGCTGGCGCTGCCGCCGGCGGTTTCGATGAAAAGCAATTGAAGCGCCAGATCGCCATGATCGATTCCATGACGCCGCGCGAGCGGCGCCGCCCGGATCTTATCGACGGTTCCCGCAAGCGTCGCATCGCCGCGGGTTCCGGCACCCAGGTGCAGGATCTCAACCGGCTGCTGAAGCAGTTCCTGCAGATGCAGAAGGTGATGAAGTCCTTCGGCAAGGGCGGGCTCAAGGGCCTGATGCGCGGCCTCGGCGGGCGTCTGCCCGGGGGCTTCGGCGGCGGCTTCCCGGGGGGCTTCGGCGGCGGTGGCCCCGGTGCTCGCGGGTAAGGCTTTATCCCTGAAGGATTTTTGCGTACTATAGCGGGCTTTCCAGCGCCCGCCTGCAAGGGCAGGGCGCCGGTGGCTCAATTCTCTTTGTATTCGTTTTCAGGAACATAAACATGGTGACCATTCGTCTGACGCGCCGCGGCGGCAAGAAGGATCCCTTCTACCACGTGGTCGTCGCCGACAGCCGCAAGCGCCAGGGCGGCACCATCCTCGAGCAGGTGGGCACGTTCAACCCGATCGCGCGCGGCAAGGAGACGAAGCTCCGCCTCGACCTCGCTCGCATCGAGCACTGGGCCTCGCAGGGCGCCCGCGCTTCCGATCGCGTCGAAGCGCTCGTCGCGCAGTTCAAGAAGCAGGCGGCCTGAAGCCGTTGTCGCCACGCACGGGTAGCCGCCGTTTCGTGCGGTGCCTGACGTGACGACGCAAGCCCCAGCCGTCGCCGCCTCCGGGCGAATGGTGGTTTTGGGGCGCCTTCTCGGGGTGTTCGGCGTGCGTGGGGAACTGCGTCTGCAGTCCTTCACTTCGCCCCCCGAGGCGGTGCTGAAGTACCCGTCGCTGTTTGCGGCCACTCCCCGCGGGGAGTGGCAGCCCTTCCGGTTCGCCGGCGGGCGGCGTCAGGGGGAGTTCTGGCTGGTCAGGCTGGAGGGTGTGCAGGACCGCGATGCGGCCGCCGCCTGGGCTTTGCGAGAGGTGGCAGTGCCGCGTTCGGCTTTGCCGCCACCCGCTCCAGGCGAGTACTACCTCGACGACCTTCCCGGGTTGGAGGCGGTCACCTTGGGTGGTCGCTCCCTCGGTCGGGTCAGTCATCTGGTCGACACGCCGGCCCACACCCTCATGGTGGTGGTGTCGGCGCCGGTAGGTGAAGACGACAAGCCCGGGGAAACCTGGGTGCCGGTGGTCCGTCAGCATGTTCGCGCTGTCAATCTTGACGCCGGGCAAGTGACGGTCGACTGGGAGGAAGCTTGAAATTCGAGGTGGTGACGTTGTTTCCGGACATCATCCGGGCCTACGTCACGCAAGGCATGGTGGGGCGCGCGGTGGAGCGTGGTCTCATTGCGGTGGGTACCGAAGACCCCCGTGCCCATGCCACGAACGTGCACCGCACGGTGGACGACCGCCCTTACGGCGGCGGGCCCGGGATGGTGCTGAAGATCGAGCCATTGCGGACCGCGTTGCGGGCCGCGGTGGGGCGGGTGCCGGTTGGCAGTCCCCGCGTTTATCTCTCGGCCCAGGGTCGGAGGTTCACGCAGGCAGACGCCCGGCGCTGGGCTGCGGCGCCAGGCATGGTGTTGCTCGCCGGCCGCTACGAGGGAGTCGATCAGCGTCTGCTGGACGCTGAAATCGACGACCAGGTGTCGGTCGGGGACTACGTGCTCACGGGCGGTGAACTGCCCGCGCTCATTGTCCTCGACGCCGTTGCACGGTTGCTGCCCGGGGTACTGGGGGCGGCCGAAAGCGCGGAACAGGAGTCGTTCAGCGACGGGCTCCTCGATTGGCCGCACTACACGCGGCCCGAGGTGTTCGAGGGGCGGGCGGTGCCGGAGGTGCTCCTCGGGGGCAACCACGCCACCATCGCGCGTTGGCGGTTGCAGCAGGCTTTGCTGCTCACCGCCGAACGCCGGCCGGACCTCCTCGCTGTGCGCGGGCTGTCGGCTACCGAACGTCGTCTCCTCGAGGAGGCGGGCGTGGTGCCGGGGCCGGAGGTGCCGGTGCGTCAGGGGGCTTAGCCGCCGGCGCGCAGGTGAGTTTTGCAAGGGGTGGCCGGCCAGCAGTGGCAGGCGACGCCAGGGTTTTCAAATAGGTGCCGGCACACTGGGGTGTGGCACGGCGGTTTGTGGAGTGTCAGGAAACATGAACAAGTTCATCCAGGCTATCGAGCAGCGTCAGATGACGCGCACCGTGCCCGAGTTCGGCCCCGGCGACACCGTCGTCGTGGAAGTGAAGGTGAAGGAAGGCGACCGCGAGCGCGTCCAGGCCTATGAAGGCGTGGTCATTGCCAAGAGCAACCGCGGCCTGAACAGCACCTTCACCGTTCGCAAGATCTCGCACGGCGAGGGCGTGGAACGCGTGTTCCAGGTGTACAGCCCGTCCATCGGTGAAATCAGCGTGAAGCGTCGCGGTAACGTGCGCCGCGCAAAGCTGTACTACCTCCGCGAGCGCAGCGGCAAGAGCGCGCGCATCGAAGAGAAGGTCTGACTGCGCGGGGCTTCGGCCCCGCCGTCGGGTTCGGCAGTCTGGAAGCTGCCGGGCTTCATGCCTTTCCGCTAGCGCCAGCAGCCACGGCCTGCCGCAAAAAGCAGGCCGTGGCTTTTTCGTGCCTGCGTTAAACTTGGCGGCATGGAAAACACCACGCCGCCCGAAGACGCAGTCTCCGGCACTCCTGTCTCGGCTCAGGCCAACGCCGAAGCCGCTCCCAGCGCTGAAACCGCTTCCTCGTCGCGGCCTCTGCCGCCTCCGTTGCCGCAGCCGCCGGCGCCGCCCGTTCCCGCGGCGGACAAGTCGAGTCCGTCTGTCCTGAGTGCCCTCTGGCGTGGCATCAAGGCGGTTTTCGGTTTCGTTTTCGGTGCGCTGGACGCCCTCCGCAAGACTCTTCATTTCCTGCTGCTGGTGCTGCTGTTCAGTCTGCTGGTGGTGGCGGGCAAGCCCGGTTCACCCGTGGTGCCCGACAAGGCAGCGCTGGTGCTGGCGCCGCAGGGTCGGCTGGTTGAAGAACTGAGCGGCACGGCGTTCGATCGCGCTTTGGCGCGCGCCTCAGGCGAGACGAACGGCGAGGTGTTGTTGCGTGACATCGTCGCCGCGATAGATGCCGCTGCCGCCGACAAGCGCATCACCGCTCTTGTCATCGACCCGAGTGGGCTGGATGGTGGTGGGCTGACGAAATTGCAGGAATTGGCCGTGGCGGTCGGTCGTTTCCGCAAGTCCGGCAAGCCGGTGTATGCCTATGGCCAATACTTCGACCAGGCGCAATACCACCTGGCTGCGCAAGCGGACGAAATCTGGCTGGACCCGCTCGGTGCCGTGGCCATCGACGGCTATTCTGCCTACCGCACTTTCTACAAGGGAACTCTCGAGAAACTCGCCGTCGACGTGAACGTTTTCCGCGCCGGCACGCACAAGAGTTACGGCGACATGTTCACGCGCGACACCATGTCGCCAGAAGAGAAAGCCGATGCCATTGCCTGGCTTGGGGACCTCTGGGGCATCTACCAAGCCGATGTCGAACCGCGCCGCCGGTTGGCGGCAGGCGCCTTGCAGACGCAGGCAGAAGAATTGGCGCCACGTCTTGAAGCGGTTCAAGGCAGCATGGCCGAACTTGCGCTGCGCGAGAAACTCGTCGACCGTCTCGCCACGTGGGAGGAGTTCGAGGATCAATTGATCGACGTGGCGGGAGAAGACGAGGACAACCACACGTTCAGCTCCGTGGATCTCGTGGACTATCTCCGTGTGGTGCGTTCACGGGAGGCTCTGCAGCCGGCCGAGGGTGACAGCGGCAATCGTGTTGCAGTGATAGTCGCCAGTGGTGAAATCGTCGATGGCGAGGCTCCCGCCGGCACGGTGGGTGGCGACACGCTTGCCGCTGCGCTGCGCGATGCCCGTTACGACGATGACGTGCAAGCCGTGGTGCTGCGTATCGACAGCCCGGGTGGCAGCATGCTTGCGTCCGAAGTGGTGCGACGCGAGGTGCTTGCTCTGAAGCGTGCCGGCAAGCCCGTGGTGGCCTCATTCTCGAGCGTTGCCGCCTCGGGCGGGTATTACATCGCGGCGGCCGCAGATGAAATCGTGGCTCTGCCTGCGACGATCACCGGTTCCATCGGTGTCTTTGCCATCATTCCCACTTTCGAGAACACGCTCGGCAAGCTGGGCATGACCATCGATGGCGTGGGCACTACGCCGCTGGCTGGAAGCATGACGCTGGAGAGGACATTGCCCGATGACGCCAAGCGCGTGCTGCAAATGGGCGTCGACGATGCCTACCACCGTTTCGTCACCATCGTCGCCGAAGGTCGCCATCGCAAGTACGAGGAGATAGACGCCATTGCCCAAGGCAAGGTCTGGTCCGGCGCCGATGCCAAGGAGGTAGGTCTGGTGGATACGCTCGGGGATGTCGACGTCGCCATCAAGGCAGCGGCACGCCGCGCCAAGTTGGAGGGCGACTACCGTATCGACTATCGCGAACCGGCACTCGACTGGAC
>JBEGRA010000419.1:0-2626 GCA_041180705.1 Pseudomonadota bacterium
GCCACGGAAATGACAGGCGTCCAGTGACCCGATAACGTGCGCGCCCCCTCCCATCGCCCACCAGAACGTCGGCAATGCCGTCGCCTTCGGTTCCCGGCAACCAGGCCACCACGAAAGCGTCGGAACTCGCAACGGCCGCCTGGGACTCCAGAGGCCTGCCCGTGAAGAGAACCGTTACCACGGGCGCGGCGTGGCTGGCCGCACGCGCCAGCAATTCCTGCGTTTGCGGGGCGACCGCTGCCAGACTCACGGGCCTCGGCACGCGAATGTCACCGGCGGTTTCTGCGTAGGGCATTTCCCCGACGACGGCGATGACGGCGTCGAAGCTTCCCGTAACGCCGCTCAAGCCATCGGGGGAATAAACCACCTCGCGAGCCCCGGCGGCCCGCAAGGCGCCGAGCACGGTGGTTCCCTGCAGGAAATCAGCGTTGGTGGTGTCGTTGCCTTGCCACGTCAGGGACCAGCCACCTACCTGCGCGGGCAGGCTGTCCGCCAGCGCCCCCACCACCAGCCAGCGCCCACCACGGCGTAGAGGCAAGGCAGCCCGTTCGTTCTTCAGCAGCACGAGGGACTCACGCACTGCTTGCCGTGCCAAAGTCTTCGACTGCAGCGCAGCGGCTCTCCCCGCAAAGCGCCCGGCACCCGGACGCGCACTCGCTTTGTCATCCAGCAGTCCCGCTCGAAGCTTCACGCGCAAGATACGAGTCACCGCGTCGTCGATTCGGGCCTGCGGAATATCGCCTTGCTCGACCTGCGCCACCGTGTTTTCGATGAACTGGCGCCAGTCATCCGGCACCATCACCATGTCCACACCGGCATTGATGGCGGCAGCACAGGAATCCTTGCGGCACCCCGGCACCTCTTCGATGGCGTTCCAGTCGGACACCACGAAGCCGTCAAAGCCCCAATGCTGCTTCAGCACGTTGGTGAGCAAGTACGGGTTGCCGTGCATTTTCCCCATCGGCAGTTGCCGGTCGCCATCGGGCGCAGTGTCGTGCCAGCTGTTGTAGGACGCCATTACCGTCTGCACACCCGCCTCCAGGGCGCCCACATAGCCACGACCATGCCGCGACGCGAGTTCAGTCTCCGTGGTCCGCGTGTCGCCGCGGTCCACTCCCTGGAAAGTTCCGCCGTCGCCGATGAAGTGCTTTGCGGTAGCGAGTACATCACCATCGCCCCGCAAATTCCCCTGCATGCCACGAACGTAAGCGCGGGCGTAGGCTTCAACCAATGCCGGGTCTGCAGAAAAGCTCTCGTAGGAGCGGCCCCAACGGGCGTTGGTACCCACCGCAAGCGTTGGAGCAAAAACCCAGCGAATGCCGGTGGCACGAACAGCGGCACCGACGGCATGCCCGATTTTTCCAACCAATGCCGGGTTGTGGGCCGCGCCCAAGCCGATGTTGTGAGGGAAAAGCGTGGCGCCAAAAACATTGTTGTGACCGTGGACCGCATCCGTGCCCCACACCACGGGAATACCGGCGCTGCTGGCCAGCGAAGCCTCGTGGAAGCGATTGGCCAAGGCCAACCAGTCCCCCACCGCCGCCTGTCGGTTCATGCCGGGCCATGCCCCGCCACCGTTCAGCACCGACCCCAAGGAATAGCGCTGAACCTCTTCGGGCGTCACGGAGCGGATTTCAGCCTGCGTCATCTGGCCGATTTTCTCGCGCAACGTCATGCGCGCGACGATGGCGGCAATACGTTGCTCACCGGCCGCTGGCAAGGGTTGGGCCGCGCGAACGGCAGGCCAGACTCGACCGAGGTCCGCCTCTTGAACGCCGGCACGCACGGCAGGTGCTGCCGCCAGTGCGACGGTGAGTGCCACGGCCACGACGACCGAGAAGAAATACTTGCCTACCATGAGTTCACCCCGCACGCTTCGCCATGCCCGGCTTGCCGACGCCGAGCATCTCGTTGCGCAATTCCCCAATTTCGTCGCGCAGGCGCGCCGCCTCTTCGAACTCCAGATTGCGAGCGTGCTGTTGCATGCGCGTTTCCATCTGCTTGATGCGCTTGGCCATCTGCTCGGGTGTAAGCACGGGCTGCGGTCCCTTGCGACCTTTGCCCTTGCCGCCACCCTTCACGCTGCCCAATTCGCCGGCGTCGGTATCGTAACCGGCACCCAACGACATGACATCGGCAATCTTCTTGCGAATGCCCTGCGGCGTGATGCCATGTTTTGCGTTGTGCTCGAGCTGCTTGGTGCGGCGTCGTGCAGTTTCTGCCAGCGCCCGTTCCATGGACCCCGTGATGCTGTCCGCATAGAGGATGGCGCGCCCATTCACGTTGCGGGCCGCGCGACCGATGGTCTGGATGAGCGAACCTTCGGAGCGCAGGAACCCTTCCTTGTCGGCGTCAAGAATGGCCACCAGCGAAACTTCCGGCAAGTCGAGGCCTTCGCGTAACAGATTGATGCCCACAAGCACATCGAACTTGGCGAGACGGAGGTCCCGCAGGATCTCCATGCGTTCCACGGTGTCGATGTCGCTGTGCAGATAGCGAACCTTCACGCCGTGCTCGTGCAGGAACTCGGTGAGGTCCTCGGACATGCGCTTGGTCAGCGTGGTGATGAGCACACGTTCGTTGCGAGCCACGACGGTGCGAATCTCGCCCAGCACGTCGTCCACCT
>JBEGRA010000420.1:0-2537 GCA_041180705.1 Pseudomonadota bacterium
TCGGACTGGCCGGTGACGGGCATGGAGACCATGGACGGCATCGAGACCGCCGTGACGCATCGCTACCCCGGCGGGCGCACGCCCGAGGGCAAGCAGGACCAGCCCTGGAACCCGGACCAGCGCCTCTCGCTGGAGCGTGCGCTGGCCGCCTACACCGCGGCCGGCGCCGCCCTGCTAGGCGAAAGCACACGCCGTGGCTCCATCGAAGTGGGCAAGGACGCAGACCTCGTGGTTCTGGGGCGCAATCTCTTCGAAACGCCCCCGGGCGAGATTCACCAGGTGACGGTGGACCTGACGCTGCGGCAAGGGCGCGTGTTGTTCGAAGCGGCTAGCCCGCACCCATAGCCCGCAACCCGGCGACCAATCTTTCCAGCCCCTGCGTCAGCAGGGCTTCCGACGTGGCGAAGCACAGCCGGAAATGGCCGGCAGCGGCATCACCGAACCAACGCGGGCTGCCCGGCACGACAGCCACGCGGAATTCCTCGCGAAGACGCTGCACGCAGGCTTCCACCTCACCCAGCGCAGGCGGCAAGCGCACGAAGGCGACGTAGGTGGCGTCGGGAGTCGTCACCTCCAACCCCGGCACCGCACGCAAGGCGGTGACCACCTGGTCGCGGCGGGCCTGCAAGTGCAGCAGGAAATCCTCCAGCCACGGCAAAGCGTGGTCGTACGCCGCAGCAGCTGCCACCTGGCTCAGGGTGGCGGCACCATCCACCGTAGAAGGATGCTGGCTGGCGGCAAGCATCTCGGCCGCAGCCTCGGGGCTGCGCATGGCCACGTAGCCGATGCGCAGGCCTGCCAAGGCAAACGCTTTCGAAAACCCATGCACCACCACGGTGTTCGCCGCCACGGCAGGGGAAAGCGCGAGCATGCTGGTGAACTGCGCAGGGCGGTAGACGATCTCGCTCCAGATCTCGTCGCTCAAGATGCGAATGCCGCGCACCGTGCAGAACTCGCCAAGGGCTTCCAGCTCAGCGCGAGTGAAGCAGCGTCCCAGCGGGTTGTGCGGGTTGCACACGCAGATCATGCGCGTGCGTGGGGTGATGAGCCGCTCCAGTTCGGCGAAGTCCAATGCGCCTTCGCGCGTCACGCGCCAAGTCACCGGCACCGCCCCGGCCGTGCGCACCACGTGGGCGAACAGGAAATCGACGGGGTCGAACACGATGGCTTCGTCACCGGGCGCCAGCCAATGCTGCGCCACCATCGCCAAACCGGCCGCCGCGCTGTTCACGGCAATGACGCCCGCTGGCGGCACGGCACATTGCCTGCCATCCAGATAGCGCGCCACGCTCTCGCGGAACAACGGCAGGCCACCCGCCGGCCCGTAGCTGAACACGCCTGAAGCGGCGTAGTCCGTTACCGCTTGCCGAATGACCGGCGCCGCCGGAAAGTCCGGGTCGGCGGCCGTCAGCGGAATAACGTCCGGCGGCAACTCCGCCCAGCGCAGGTTGAAAGCGCGGCTACGCAGCAGGTCGAGCCGGACCGCGTCGTCGGCAAAAAAAGCAGCTTCGTTCATGCGACTACAACACCAACGGAATTTCGAAGGCGTTGTTCGCCACGGGCTCGACGAAGCCGCGCGCGAGAGCGCGCCCGGCCGAAAGATAGCGCCGCTTCACCGGCTGCCGCTCCTGCTGATAGCGCGCCAGCTCAGTTGTCACTTCCGCCGGACTGCCGCTGCCGAGAATGCACTCCGCCAGAAACTGGGCATCCACCAGCGCGCTGTTGGCGCCCTGGCTGGTAAACGGCAGGAACACGTGGGAAGCATCACCCGCCAGCGCCACGTTGCCACGCACGATCTGCGCCACGGGTTCCATGTCGACGGTATCCCAGACATGCGGGGTGGGCCCTGCAGTGCCGGCCACGACTTGCTGCACCAACGGTGGAAAGTCCTGCAGCGTTCGAGCCAAGAACGGCAGCACTTCATCCCCGGCCGGCCGAGCGAACCGCTCCGTGTCGAACTGCACGAACCACACCACCGTACCGCCCCCCACGGGCACCAGCCCCACGGCCAGCCCGCCTTGCGGATGGACGTACTTCAGGAAGGTGTGCCCCAGCTCCGCCGCCAGTTCCGGCAGGTGGGCGGCACACACGATTTCCTTCACGCGCCCCGGGGCCCACCCCGCGCCGGGCGAGACCGCCTCGCGGCACTTCGACACCACGCCGTCGGCGCCGACGAAAACGTCGGCCTCGATGCGACTGCCATCGGCAAAGAGCGCTGCTCGCGCCTGCTCGCCTTCCCATTCGAAGCCCGTGAACGTGCTCCCCGGAACGACGCAGCCCGGCGGCAGGCCTTCGCCCAAAATGGCCAGCAAGCGACCGCGGTCCACGGCCAACACGTCGCTGAGCTCTTCATCCGCCAGCACGCGGCCGTCCGTGGTGGTGATGCGGGTGTGCTGCAGAGCACAGCCCAGCTGCGCGGGGTCAAAAGCCAGTCCGAGATTCTGCAAGGCCTCCAGCCCATTGCCTTGGAGCAGGAAGCCGAAGCCCCGCTTTTCGCTGTGGGCGGCGCGCTCGAACAAAGTGACCGGGGCACCGCG
>JBEGRA010000421.1:0-6474 GCA_041180705.1 Pseudomonadota bacterium
GCAGCGCCGGCATGAAACGTTTCGCGTAGCGCTTGAAGAGTTCGAGGCCAGGCACACTCTGCCCACTGGCCGGGTCCACCACTTGGCCTGGCTGCACCTTCACCAGGTTGACCATCACGAATTCGCGACCGTCGTCCGCTTCGAGGAAGGTGCGGATGGTTTCGAGGCTGTTGCCGGTGGCTTCTTCGCGCCCCTGCAACTGCGCCATGAAGGCATCGATTTCGGCAGACGTGAGCGGGCCCGACCAGTTGTCGTACCACAGGCGAAAGAGCAGGTAGGCGGCCAGCGCGGCGGCCCAGACGATCCAAGGTGTCATGGAGTCCATACGCCCATTATCTCCGTTTTGCCGCCCCCGATCCGGCAGGAGCCGGGTATCGGTCAGCCCAGCGGGAAACACGGAGCAGGCTGTTTCGCGCTGGTGCTAAAGTCGCTTGCGATGTGAATCCCCAGAAAGTCAGAGGAATCGGAGCATGGAAACGGACCGCCGTTCGGTATTGCGCTTGGCTCTTGCTCTCGGCGCCGTTGGAGCAATCCCCGGCGCGCAAGCGACCGCCAAAGCAGCCACCGCACAAGTTCCGTCCCCGGCGTTTCCACCAGGCTTCCTCTGGGGCGCATCGACGGCCGCCCATCAGGTCGAGGGCAACAACCTCAACTCAGATCTGTGGGTCATTGAAAACCTGCCTGGCACCACTTACGCCGATCGCTCTGGCGACGCGGCCAACAGCTTCGAGTTGTGGCCGGTCGATCTCGATCTGGTACGGAACATGGGGCTCAACAGTTATCGCTTCAGTCTGGAATGGGCGCGAATCGAGCCGGACCAAGGGCATTTCTCCAACGCCATGCTCGACCACTACCGGGCGATGATTGCCGGTTGCCGGCAGCGCGGCCTGAAGCCGGTGGTCACCTTCAATCACTTCACCACCCCGCGCTGGTTCGCCGCCCAAGGCGGCTGGAACCATCCGGAAGCGCCTGCGCTGTTTGCCCGCTTCTGCGACCGCGCCGCGCGGCATCTGGCGGATGGAATCGAACTGGCGCTGACGCTGAACGAGCCCAATCTGGCCGGTGTTCTCGGGGAACTGTTGCCTGGGCCGTTGGTAGCGGGCGACAAGGCGATTCAGGCGGCCGCGGCTCGGCAACTGGGTGTGGCTCGCTACTCTCCGGGTGTCGCGCTCTATGTGGAGGACCCGCCAACCTATCGCGCCCACATGATGGAAGGCCATCGCCGTGGGGCTGCCGCCATCAAGGCGGCTCGGCCGGACCTGCCTGTCGGGTTTAGCCTTGCGATCATCGACGATCAAGCGGTGGGCAGCCGCGCCCTGCGCGACCAGATGCGCGAGCGCTATTACGGCGAGTGGCTGCGTTTGGCAGCGCAAACCTGCGATTTCGTGGGCGTGCAGAACTACGAGCGCAAACGGTGGGATGACAAGGGAGCGGTGCCGCCGCCTGCCGATGCACGGCGGAACGCCATGGGCGCCGAAGTCTGGCCGGGTTCGCTGGCTGGCGCGGTACGGTACGCTTGGGAGTCGACCAAGCTACCCATCTACGTTACCGAACACGGCGTCAACAGCGACGATGATGCCCTGCGGCAATGGCTTATTCCGGCGGCCTTGGCCGAACTGAAACGTGCGATGGACGATGGCGTGCCGGTCCGCGGCTATTTTCACTGGTCGCTGGTGGACAACTTCGAATGGGGGTTCGGCTTCGGCCCGCGCTTCGGGCTGCACGACTTGAACCGCACGACTTTCGCCCGCACTGCCAAGCCAAGCGCAGCGGTACTCGGGGCCATCGCCCGACGTAACAGCCTGTAGGAAACGAATGACGCCGGCACGACCGTGATCGGCCAAAGGAGTTCGGCGAGGAGAAAGTGGAGCGGGTGATGGGAATCGAACCCACGCTAGTAGCTTGGGAAGCTACAGTTCTACCATTGAACTACACCCGCTTCAGATTCACATTCTAGCGCTTGGGACGGGCAGCGGGCAACGAACTATCAGCCGGCCGGGCACGACAGCCATCGAGGAACAAGGCAACGGATCTCGACACATGCTCGGCGCGCTCCGCCGCTGATAGAGGTGGCTGCCGGTAAAGCGCCCGGCTGACAAGCCCGGAGACGGTCAGGTCCAGAAACCTCGTCGCGTCGCCCTCGGGAGAAGAACACGCCAAGTCTCCACGTCGGTGCCACTTGGCCAACCGTTCGGACAGGGCCGTCGCCAATGGACCGCCTGCCGTCTCGGCGAACACGTGCTGCAATGACGGGAATTTGTGGCCTTCGGCGATGGCCAGGCGACCGATGAACAGAGGTTCCTCGCCGAGGATCCAGTCCAGCGTTCGCCTGGCATAGGCAGCCAACCATTCGGCCGGCGGCCCATCCGGAATGGCCTCTGCCGCTACCGCCACGCTCCAGCGGGACGCAATGGCACGGATGACCCCCTCCAACAGGGCCTCCTTGGTGGGGAAATGCCGAAAGAGCGTTGCCTTGGAGCCTCCGAAGGCCTTGGTGATCCGGTTTGTACTGGCAGCTTCGTAGCCAACCGCCATGAACTCCACCTGCGCGGCGGCCAGGACGCGCGCCACCACCACCTCGGGGTGTCGACTGACGGGCGCTTTTGCCGGAACGCGCTTCATGCTAAAAGTACCATTTGGTTTCGATAATAACAGGAAGCCCAGCCGTGAGCGCAGCACTCCGCCCTTTCGTACAGAACCTTTGGTATGCAGCCGCGTGGGAAGAAGAGGTGGCGGATGGCCAACCCCTCGGTCGCATGCTCCTCGGACAGGCGCTGGTGCTGTACCGGATACCCTCGACCGGCCAATACGCGCTGCTGCATGACCGCTGCCCGCATCGGTTCGCACCGCTCCATCGCGGCAAGCTGGTGGGTGATTCCATTGCCTGCCCCTACCATGGGCTGGAATTCGCGGCTTCCGGAACGTGCGTGCGCAATCCACTCGCGGATGAACCTCCACGCACCGCCGTTCGCTCGTTTCCAGTCGTGGCGCGCCACGGACTCGTCTGGTTCTGGCCGGGAGATCCGCAGCAAGCCAACCCGTCGTCGATTCCGAATTACGCATTCCTCGACGGCCAGGAGGTCTGGCGGCGGCGCAGCCGATTCGCCGGGCATCACGAACTCCTGGCGGACAACCTGCTGGACCTGGGACACGTAGATTTCGTCCACACGGCCACCTTCGCCACCGGCGGTGCCCACGCGCGGGCGGAGCAGGAGGTAACCGACACTGGTGATGGTGGCCTGCTGGTGCGCTGGACCTTGCGCGAGGTCTTTCGCTCAACATTTCTCGAGGCGCTTTTCAGCCCCGCGGAGTCGATTACGCAGATACTGGAGATGTCCTGGCAGCCACCCTCCTGCATGACCCTTTCAATCCGTTACGGCATAACCGACGCCAATGGCACCATGGTCGAGGAGCGAATGCGGATGATCAACCCCCACATCGCCACGCCAGAGTCGCAAAGCGCCACGCACTACTTCTGGACCTGCTTCCCGGACGCGGCCAGCGAGGCATTCGCCCGTGCGGTGTTCGACGGCGAGGATCAACCGATGATCGAGGCCGTGGAGCAGTACATGGGCGGCGAGGACTTCTGGGCCCTGCGTCCAGCCGTGCTGCCAGGCGATGCCGGCGCGCTGCGGGCCCGCCGGCGCCTCATGAAACTCCGTCGGCGGGAATCGCCGTCAGGGCGCCTTGACGATCTCGCCGCCCTTGACGACGGCGACGGGCCGCTCGAGTAACGTGATGTCGACCAACGGGTCCCCCTTCACCGCCACCAGGTCGCCGTAGCGACCCGGCACCAGTGCGCCGACGCGGTCTTCCCAAGCCATGACCTTGGCTGCCACGGAAGTGGCCGACTGGATCGCCTGCATGGGCGTCATGCCGCGTTGAACCATGATGCGAAACTGCCGCGCGTTCAGTCCGTTGGGGTACACGGCGGCGTCCGTGGCGAAGACGATAGTGGCCCCGAGCTGCACGGCACGGGTGAAGGCCTGGCGCTGCGCTTCAGTGGTGTCGATGTTCTTCTGCAGGAACTCTGCCGGCCAGCCCTGCTTGCGGCCTTCCGTGTCGATGTAGTCGCCGTTGTACACGTCCATGGATAGCGCCACGCCGTGTTCCTTCGCGAGCAGGATGCCTTCCTCATCGATGAGCGAGGCGTGTTCGATAGTGTCGGCACCCGCCAGAATCGCCTCCTTCACGGACCGCGCACCGTGTGCGTGAGCCGCCAGCTTGAGGCCATGCTTGTGCGCCACCTCGGCGACCGCGCGCAGTTCCTCCGGCGTCATCTCGGGCGCACCTGGAACACCCCCCAGCGCCAGCACGGCGCCGGAAGCGATGCACTTCAACACCGTGGCGCCTTCCGCAACGAGCTGTTCGGCCTTGGCGCGGAACTCCTCCGGACCGCGGGCGACGCCATGACGCAGACGCGCCAGCGGCGTCTTCGCCTTGGCCTTGGGGAAGCCGGGCAACAGCATGTCGCCGCCACCGCCCGGTACCGTCAGATAGGTGATGGATACCTGCATGCGAGGCCCGGGAATCTTGCCGCTGTCGATCTCGTCGCGCATTTCGCGGTCGAGCCCGGCGATGTACGTGCCGACATCGCGCACGGTGGTGAAGCCGGCCTCGAGCGTCGCGCGTCCGTTGGGGCGACCAATAGCCAAGTGCTCCGCCGGCGACAGCCGCGGATAGACGGTGAAGTCCGCCGTGTTTTGCGGGATGTCGGTGATGTGCGTATGCAGATCCAGCAGGCCAGGCAGGCAAGTCTGGCCCGAGAGGTCCAGCGTGCGGGCGTTGGCCGGAACGACGACGTTCGGGCCGACAGCGACAATCTTCTCGCCGTCGATGAGGACTATCTGGTCCTGCAGCGCTGTGGGCGACAGGCCGTCGATGAGGCGGCCGCAGCGCACCGCCAAGGGAGCTGCAGGCGCTGCAGCGGACGTTTTCAGCGCAGCTGCATCGGTCGCAACCGAAGGAACCCACAGAACCACAGCGGCAAGCAAAGCCGTTGCCTTGCGACCCTGCTGGGTCACCTTCGAGATAGCCATCTCCGTCCCCTTCAAGCTGGCGGTTGCGCCAGGTACTTGTCGAGTGTGCGGTGGAAATGGCGGACTCGCAATTCCTGGTAGCGGCCCAAATGCACAGTGCCGGTTCGCGAAGCCTGCAGGCCGGTTTGCACCTGCGGCATGTTGCCCATGTCCTGATCGATGACCGCGCCGAGAATCGGCAGTTCTGCGGCATCGCTCCAGCTTTCATCATCGCGCAGGCGGTGCACCGGCACGGGGGCCGGGCGCGTACCGTCTGCTGGCAGGCGCTTCAGGATCATCACTTCCATGAGGCATTCGTCCACCTTGCGCCCCTGCGGACGCCAGCGGTAAACGATGTTGGGCGCGAATCCACCCCAAGGCGAGAAGTTCGGGAAGACGTTGTAGACCAGCGCGTCGAGCACTTCGGCGTCCGTGGCTTCGCTGAAATCCCCGGCGAAAGCGCGCGCGAAAGAGCGGCGGTTCAGTTCACCCAAAGCGGCGCGCGGCGTCGCGATGTTGTCCGGCAACTTCACCCCCGGAGCGCGCCACAAAGCCAGCATCTGCTGCAGTACGTCCGCATCGGATACCGGCTGCCGGGCCAGATGCGGACTCGGGGCTGCGAAAGCCGTCAGGTTGCGGTTCACGTGGTCGCCGAACACGTCGTACTGCGAATTGGCATCCGCGATGATCGGCAGGATCTGCGGGTGCGTGGCAATGACGTGATAGCTTTCCATGAAGGCTTCCTGCGCCACCTTCCAGTTGCAGGGAATCACCTTTGCCACGTGTACGGCCTTCCAGCAGTCCTCCAGCTTCCAGCGCGCGAAGTGCGCCGGCAAAACGCCCAGAAAGGCTTCCAGCGAAGGCGCGGCCGGGTCCAAGTTGATGAACACGAAGCCGCCCCAGGTGCCCACGCGCGCCTCCGGCAACTGCATGCCGGCGTCCGTCAGTTGCGGGAAGTCCCATCGGCACGGAATGGATTGCAACTGTCCTTCGAGGCCCCAGCGAAACCCGTGGAACTTGCAGTGCAAGCTGTCCAGATGACGCGCGTCCGCATCCAGCAAACGTCGCCCGCGATGCAGGCAACTATTCGCCAAGGCCCGCAGACGACCATCCTGACCACGCACGATGATCCAGGAAAACCCGAGGATGTCGTAGACCACAGCATCGCCGGGCTGCGCCACCTCCTCTTCGCGACAAGCCATCTGCCAGACGCGTGGCCAAAGGCGCTCCGCCTCAAGGTCAAAAAAAGCCTGCGAGGTGTAACGGTCGGCACGCAGCGGCGCGACGCCCAGATTCGGACGGGACTGCGCGCGCAGGACGCCGGGCACCGGGCGACTGTCCGCATCCAGGTAGTCCTGGTACGTCGGGCCAGTACTGCTGACAGGGGCCTCAGCCATCATGGTGTTCACGCGCAAGCGCTGGTCACGCGGAACGGACCGTCCAACGAGGCCTCGAA
>JBEGRA010000422.1:0-4579 GCA_041180705.1 Pseudomonadota bacterium
GCTCCCGCGCCTCTTTGCAGCGCATCGCGATTGACATTGTATGCCCCTGCTGAATTTTACGTCGTCATGTCCCTAAGCCAAGTATATCTTGCCTCCTAAACAGTTTACTGTTGACCCGCAAGGAGAGTTGTGTTCATTTCGGGTCAATGCGAATGACCCCCCTCAATGCGCTTGACGCGGCCATCAAGATTGCCGGCACCCAGCGGAAGCTGGCCGAGGGCATTGGCCGCAAGCATCAAAGCTACATCGGTGAGATCCGGCGCCGCCTGGTCACCAAGGAAGGCGGCGCCGTGCCAGCGCATGTCTGCCCGGCGATCGAGAAGTTCACCAAAGGCAAGGTCAAGCGTCACCACCTAAACCCGAAGGTGGCGTGGTGAGCACCAATTTGGAACAAGTTTCCGGCACCCCCCAGCCGGAAAGCGCGACGGCCGACGACACGTCTCCTCCCCCTGCCGCGTCGGCCGTCGCGCACCTTATTGCCAGCACCCACAAGCAGATCGCTTCCGCACACGAGCACGGCCGGAAGGCTGTTGGCCTGCGCGACGTGCTGATCGCTCGCATGCAGTTCGCCATCGCCCGCCGCCTGGCGCGGCTGGCTTGGAGCTTTGCGGCTGCAGGGAAGAGGAGGGTGGCGGGATGAACTACGAGGATCTGAAGGAAGCGATCGATTTCTTTGGTGACGGGGCCCACTGCAACAAGGCCACGAGGCTCCTGATGCAAGCCGCCCGCGCTCACCTGGAGACGCTGCCGCGCACCAAGTGGATCGACGCTTGGTACGTCGAGTACGCCACGGATGTCACAACCTGCTGGCACGCATCGGTAACGGCGCACAAGACCAGGGAATTGGCTGAGACGTGGGCCGATCAACTGCGCAAAAACTCGGAAAACTTTGCCTGCGTCCGCATCACCGGCCCGCACAAGCACATGGTGCCGGCGTGACCGAACTCCTCGTCTTCCTCGCCGTCGCGTGCGGCTCCGTTGGTGTGACCCTTCTGTTCATGGAGTGGTGGGATGGGAAATTCTGACGAGTGGACCATGGCTGACGGCTTCGCGCCTGTAAGCCGGCTGCACTACTGTCAGCATCCAAAGGCATGCAGCGCGCCAGAGACCGGGCGCTGCCCGCGTTGCCAGATCTCCCAGCGTGCGCGAGCGGCGCTGCACAAGCACCAACGGCACCTGTCTTCGAACCTGGTCACGAGCCAGTCGGTGCCGACGTATCTCGATCCTGACTTTGACGACTTTGGAGAGTGAGCGTGGAGACTTTGGGCATCGCAACCGAGTTGGCTGAGAAGCGGAAGTCCTTCATGGCACGCCTGTCCACGACGGCGCGCATCATGGCCTTCCCTGATGAGCATCGCCTGAAGATCGACCTGCAGGAGCAGGTGCGGATCGCCAAGGAGAAGTGCAGCGCGCTGGAGGACAAGGTCCGCGTGCTGCAGGCCGACAACAAGGAACTGCGCGAGCGCCTGCGCGGAAGCTTCCGCGAGACCGTCACGGTGCGCCAGGTCACCTCGGCGTACCTGGAGATGCTGGCGACCCTCGGCGTCACGCTCGATGGCCAGCCATGGACGGTCGAGATGATCAATTGCAAGCGCCGGTCGCAGCCCTACGCGCAGGTTCGCCATGTCCTGATGAACCTCTGTCGTCTGCTGACCCGGCAGTCCTACCCGTCGATCGCGAAGACGCTGGGTGGTCGCGACCACACCTCCGTCATGCACGCCGTGCGGCGCACGCCCGACATCCTTCAGAAGCGCCCGGATCTGCGACAGGCCCATGACTTCCTGCTCGCCAAGTACAAGCCCGCGCAGCCGGCGGTGCAGGAGGCGGCGTGATGACCAACGGGTTTGAACAGCACGGCATCACGCACCTCAGTGCGTCCTCGATCAACGCTGCCAGTAACGACATGGCGCTCTTCTTGATGGAGAAGCTGCTCAAGTTCCGCAGCCCCACGAACGCGGCGATGGCGCGGGGCAAGGCAGCTGAAGAGGGGATTCATCATGGCCTGCTGAACCCGCAGGCTTCGGTCGAAGAGTGCGTCGCCAAGGCGATGGCGTGCTTCGACACGGAGATGCGCTTCTCTCCCGACGAGAAGCGCGAGCGCGAGCGCGAACTGGTCCCCGGATACGTCGAGAACGGGCTGGCCGAGTTGCGCCTGTATGGCGTGCCCACGGGCTACCAGGAGAAGATCTCGATCGAACTCGACGGCGTGCCGGTGCCGGTCATCGGGTTCATCGACTGGCGCTTCGACCAGCACGGCATGGTCGTCGATCTCAAGACCACCGAACGCCTGCCGTCGTCGCTCTCGACGGCGCACGCGCGGCAGGGCGCGATCTACATGCGAGCCCACGGCAATTATGCGATGCGCTTCGCCTACACGAAGCCACGCGCGGGCAAGGGTGATGGTCGGTCCTGCATCGTCCTTGAACTCGATCGCGAGCAGGCGGCAGCCGAGATCGCGGCCCTAACGAACATTGCCCAGCGGCTGGAGCGGTTCCTTCGCTTGTCGAAGGATCCCTCCGAGTTGCTGGCCATGGTGATCCCAAACTTCGACAGCTTCTACTGGAGCAGCGGCCCTGTGCGCGCAAAGGGTCGTGAGGTGTTTGGGTTCTAGTCGCGCGGCACAATGGTGAATGGAGAATGGTTATGGGTCTTATGATTGGCGGTTCTGGCGCGTCGGCCAAAGCCTATTTGAAGTACAATGCGAAGAGCGGTCGCTGGTCCGTCCGCAACATCGACGGCAGCGAGAACGAGATCGGTGATCCGACGTTCGCCGCCGACCTGGAGAACATCGCCACCGGCTGGATGCTTTTCGAGAAGGGCATGCCGCCGCAGCGCGTCATGGACGCCAGCACCGATCAGCCGGCACCGAAGCCGACCGGCGGCGACTTCAAGCGCGGGTTCATCCTGTCGGTGTATTCGAAGAACCTCTTCGGCGGCATCGCTGAACTCTCGGGCACCAGCAACGTGCTGGCGAACGTGGTGAAGAGCCTCTACGCGCAGTTCGAAGAGGGCAAGGACGCTAACGCCGGCAAGGTGCCGGTGATCGAGTGCAAGGGTGCCACGGCCGAGAAGGGGAAGTTTGGCACCAACTACGCGCCCAACCTGACGATCGCCAAGTGGATCGATCGACCGGATGACCTGGCCGATGAGAGCCCGGCCCACCCGAACGATATCTATAAGCCCGCCGCGTTGACTGGCGCTCCGACGCCAGCAGCCTCGGGCCATGTACCGCCGCCGTCTCCGAGGCCTGCGTCTTCCTCGGCCACGGAGTTCTGAGCGCGGAGCGGGGAGGGGTGCGAGTGGTGGCGCATCCCCTCCCCGCACTTTTTGTTGGGCGGGAGGAGAAATGGACTTGAGCCAGATACAAGAACTCCGTCAGTCAATGGCGGCGCATGGCTGGGCACCGATCCCCCTGATGACCGGCGACAAGTCGGTGAAGATCAAAGACTGGTCGATCCTGGCGCGTGAGAAGCGCGACTACTTCGCCCAGCAGCCGGTCCGGTCGGACATGGCGAATACAGGATTTTTGTGTGACGGCCTCCGGGTCGTGGACATCGACATCGACGACAAGGAGTACGTCCACCATGTGGGTCGCATCGCACTGCGTGTACTGGGCGATCGTCCCCTCATGCGCCGTCGTTCTAATTCTGATCGCGTGGCGCTGGTCTATCGCGCGGCAGAGGGCGCTCCACCGAAGGCTGTCGTATCAGGAGCGCGCGGCAAGGTTGAGGTGCTTGGCCGAGGCCAGCAGCTGCACGCCTTCGGGCCGCACCCGTCAGGTGGCACCCTCCAGTGGGAACCCGCCGCGCCGGGCGAGGTAGGCGTCGAGGATCTGCAGGTTGTCGCTGACAGCCAGGTGGATCTGTTTCTGCGCGAGGTGGCCGAGTTGCTCGAGGTCGCGGCGCCGGTGACCATCGCCAACACCGGGGTCGCGGTCCAGAACGCTCCCGAGCCAGCACCGGCCAAGCGAGAGCTCCTGATCGGCTTCGATCCCAAGCAGCCGCGCTCCGAGGATCTCTGGGAGGCCGTGCGCGGGCTGCCGAACGATGGGCGGTTCGACTCGTGGGAGGCGTGGAACCGCATCGGCATGGCGCTGTGGGCGGCGACGCAGGGCAGCCACGAAGGTTTCCAGATGTTCGACCAGTGGTCGCAGAAGCACCGCAGCTACGACCCGATGAAAACCCTGCAGCGTTGGGCCGCGATAGGTCGCTCGCCGCCCAAGGACTTGCACGCCGGCACCATCTTCTGGGAGGCGCAGCAGGCGGGGTGGAAGCCTGCCTACCAGTCCGAGCGCATCGTGGAGCGCCCGCAGCGCGTCGTGGACGACATCGATCCCGAGACGGGGGAGGTGCTGGGACAGTCGGTCGATGATGGCCTGGCAGCACGCTTCGTGTGGGTGGACCCGGCACGGTTTCCGAGGCGGCGGTTCCTGTACGGGAACTCTTATATCCGCAAGTTCCTGTCCGTGGACGTGGCGCCGGGAGGCGTCGGCAAGTCCTCGCTGGCGCTGGTCGAGCTCCTCGCGATCGCCACCGGCAGGGACCTGCTGGGCATAGAGCCCAACGAGACCGGGGCCGTC
>JBEGRA010000423.1:0-4511 GCA_041180705.1 Pseudomonadota bacterium
TGAGCGTGGCGGTGGTGGCGATGACCGCGAACGCGATCTCGCGACTGCCATCGACAGCCGCCAGCATCATGGGCTGCCCCAGTTCGCGCCGGCGGAAAATGTTTTCCAGCACCACGATGGCATCGTCGACCACCAAGCCGATGGCCAGCACCACACCGAGCAGGGTGAGCACGTTGATGGAAAAGCCGAGTGCATACATGACGGTGAAGGCCGCAATGATGGACACGGGGATGGTGATGGCCGGGATGAGCGTGGCGCGCCACTGGCCAAGAAAGAGATAGATGACCAGCAGCACACCCAGCAGGGCGAACACCACCGCATAGACCACTTCGCGCAGCGAGGCGCCGATATACAGCCCGCGATCGATGTTCACGTCCAGCACCGTGCCCTTGGGCAGGTCGGCATTCACGTTCGCGATTTGCTGCCGCACGCTCTGGGACACTTCCAGCGTATTGGCATTGGACTGCTGCTGGACACCCATGGTGACGCCCGGGACACCATTCGAGCGCGACACGCTGCGCTCGTTCTCGGCAGCCAGACGAACATCTGCCACTTCACCGAGCCGCACCAGGTGGCCGTCTGCGCCACGCCCGATGACGAGCAGACCGAAATCCTGCGCGTTGTTGTAGCCGGTATCGGCGCGCAGGGTGAATTCCCGCTGCAGACCTTCCAGACGACCCGCTGGCGCCTGCACGTTTTCGCGCCGCAGGGCATTTTCGATATCGACCACCGTCAGGCCACGCGCCGCCAACGCGACGCGGTCGATCCAGATACGCATGGCATAGCGTCTGGCGCCGTTCAACTCCACCAGCGACACACCCGGCGCGGCGGAGAGACGATCCTTGATATTGCGCTCGGTGAAGTCGGTGAGCTCCAGCGTGTTCATGCTGGCGCTTTCCAGATTCAGGAACATCACCGGTTCGGCGTTCGCTTCACTCTTCGCCACTTCCGGCGGATCCACTTCGGTGGGCAGCTGGCTGACCACGCGCGAGATGCGGTCGCGGATATCGTTCACCGCTTCTTCCACGTTGCGATCCAGCGAGAACTCGATGTTGATGCTGGACCGCTCGTCGCGGCTGGTGGATTTCAGCTTGTCGATCCCTTCGACGCCGGCGATGCGGTCTTCGATGACCTGCGTGACCTTGTTCTCCACCACCTGCGCCGAGGCGCCGCGGTAGGTGGCCTGCACCGAAACCACGGGCGGGTCGATGTCGGGCAACTCGCGCACGGCGAGGCGCGACATGGACACAAGCCCGACGATGACCAGCAGCGCGCTGAGCACCGTGGCAAACACGGGGCGGCGGATGGAAAGTTCCGACAGGCGCATCGCTTGTTGTTCCCTGTGGCCTTGGCGCGCCTAGCGCGCCGCTGCCTGCATTTCGCGAATGGGGGCACCGGGCCGCAGGCGGAGCGTGCCTTCGGTGACGATCTTCTCGCCAGCCGTGAGGCCGGACGCCAGGACCACTTCGCCAGGCAAGCGGCTACGCAAGGTGACGCGGCGCTTTTCCACTTTGCCGCCCTTCACCACGAACACGTAGAGCTCGCCCTGCTCGGGCACCAGCGCCTGCTCGGGAATGACCAGTGCGGCAGCGCTGGGGCCGGAGAGGTGCAGGCTGAGCAGCATGCCGGGCTTCAGGGCATCGTCTGCATTCGACAACCGCGCCCGCACCGTGAAAGAGCGGGTGACGGGGTCGACGCGGGAGTCGACGCTTTCCACTTTCGCGCGGAAGACCCGACCGGGCCAGGCAATGCTCCCTGCCTCTACGGCCAGCCCGGCGTGCACCGCACCGAGCAGCGCCTCGGGCAGCGTGAAATCGAGCCGCAGCGTGCTGGTGTCGTCGAGCGTGGTGATGACCGTACCGGGAGTGACGAGCGCACCGAGACTGACACGACGCAGACCCGTGCGGCCCGCGAAGGGAGCGCGAATGATCGTGTCCTCGAGCCGCGCACGCGCCGCCGCGACGCGTGCCTCGTTCGCCTTCAGCGTGGCTTCGATCTGTTCCAGTTGCGAGGCGGACAGCACGCGCGCCGTGGCGAGTTCGCGACTGCGGTGATACTGGCTGCGGCTTTCCGTCAGCGCTGCTTCCGCGGCCGCGAGTTCGGCACGCACCTGAGCACTGTCGAGCTCCACCAGGATGGCCCCGCGCGCCACGCGCGCGCCTTCCCGAAACCGGATGTTCGTGACCAGATTGGCCGCCTTGGGAGTCAGGTCCACCGCTTCCGCAGCCCTTGCGGTGCCCAGCGCCTCGACGGAGTCGCTGGTTTCACGCGAAGCCACGGTGACCGTGACCACGGGAACGGGGCCCTTGGAACCCCCACCGGCCTTGCCGCCTGGCGCACCACCGGCTTGGTCACCGGGGGCACCACCGCAACCACCCAGCGCCAGCAGCAGCGCTGCCGGCAGCCACCAACGCCGCCGCGCCATCAGAAGTAGAACCGCATCAGCACTTCGGCGATGACCGCCGGCTTGCTGCTGCCTTCCACCTCGAGCGTGTACTGCTCCGTCAGCTGCAGACCGCCGCCGACTTCTTCGACGCCCAGCACGGTGAAGCGGCCACGGACGCGGGCACCGGACTTCACTGCGTTGGTGAAGCGGAGCTTGTTGATACCGTAGTTGATGACCTGACGCACGCCCGGGAACATGGGCTTGCCTTCCTCGACGATGCCGCGCAATGCGGGGTAGAGCGATAGCGAGAGGTAGCCGTGGGCGATGGTCGCCTTCCAAGGGGACTCCGCCGCCGCACGCACCGGGTCCGTGTGGATCCACTGGTGGTCGCCGGTGGCTTCGGCAAAGGCCTGGATGCGCGACTGATCCACTTCCAACCAGTCACTGACGTGCGTTTCCTGGCCGGTCTGGGCGCGCAGGGTTTCTAGGGCGGCTTGCAAGGACATGACGGACTCCGCTGATGACCGCCCATCATAACGCTTGTTGATGACCGTCGGTTGACAGGCCGCCGGTCGTCCCGAGAATTTTGCACCGCACCCAAAACACGGGAATCCGACCCTTGCAAATGACTGGATAGCCGCCACGAAGTGGAATTCAAATCCATGATTTAAATGATTTAAATTTGTCCCATACCATTCGTCGGAATGGTCCCGAAAAATTTTGTTGCATTGCAAAATAAGCACGCTATCATGAACTCAAGCCGTCACTGCCACCCGCAGCCGGCCGGCCCACCCCGCAGCCGCGAACGTCGGGGGCATAGCCACCGAAGGACGAGCGCCATGAATTTCCAGCCAGCTGATTTCCAAAGCTTTCTCGACGCCGGCAAGCGTGCCATGGCGCCCTTGGCGGAACTGAACGCGCTGACCGCCCGCACGCTGGAGCGCACCGCGCGCTACCAGTACGGCGTGGCCGGCGACCTGCTGGAACTGGGTGTGGCACAGCTGCAGGCTGCGGCCCGCGCAAAGGATTTCGGCAGCCTGTTGAACCAGCAAGCCGCGCTCGCCAACGCCTTCGTGGAGAAGACCACGACGCGCTCGCAGGAAGCCATGAAGCTGGCCACCGAAGCGCAGGGTGAATTCACCGCGTGGGTGGGCAACGCCACCAGCGAACTGGCCCGCAAGCCCGTCTGACCTGCTTTACCGCCGAGCGACTGCGCTTCGCAGTGCGCTTGTGCAAACGTCCCCCTCGGGGCGGTGCGCTTACGGGCCACCGCCCTTCTTTTTGGTACGCCTCCGGGCGGCGGGCGGCAGCTTTTTTGCGCCGCATTGACGCAGTGCAGGATGATGGGAGTATATTCCGGGCCATGAGCCAGGAACGCCTGATCAAGAAGTACGCCAACCGTCGCCTTTACGACGCTTCGGTGTCCCGCCATGTCACGCTCGACGATATCCGCGAGCTGATCATCAAGGGCGAGAAAATCCGCGTCGTCGAAGACAAGTCCGGCGAGGACATCACGCGGCTCATCCTGCTGCAGGTCATCGCCGAGCAGGAACAGTTCGGGCGCCCCATCCTGTCCACGCCGCTTCTGGAAAGCATCATCCGCTTCTATGGCAACGGCCTCCACGAATTCATGGGCCGGTACCTGGAGCGCAGCGTCGAAGCCTTCACGCAGCAGCAACAGTCGGTCCAGAGCCAGTTGGCGCAGTTGATGCAGCAGACGCCGATGTCCGCCATGGCCGAGTTGGCCCGGCAGAACCTCGAAGCTTGGCAGAAAATGCAGGCTGCGGTGTTCAACAATCTCGGTGCCGGCGCGCCGCCCACGGCAGCACCTGCGGCCGAGCCGACCCCGTCGCCAGCCGAAGCCGCCGCTGGCGACGCTCCGGAAGAAACTACTCCGCGGCCATCCGCGAGGCGTGCTCGTAAGTAAGCAGAGCGCGCTTGCGGTCCACGCCCCAGCGGTAACCGCCGAGCAAGGCCCCGCGCCGCAGCACGTGGTGGCAGGGAATGACCCAGGCCAGCGAGTTGTCGCCCACGGCACCGCCCACCGCACGCGCTGCTGACGGACGCCCCAATTCCGCGGCAAGTTCGCCATAGGTTCTGGCTCGCGGCGCGCGCAGCAGGGCGC
>JBEGRA010000424.1:0-11147 GCA_041180705.1 Pseudomonadota bacterium
GTCGATCATCCACGGCATGTCCGGAAACATCACGCCTTCGAGGTCGAGGTTCGCCTTCGGGTTCGGGTCGTAGACTTCGGCGGTGGCGTAAACCGGCAGGTCGCCGGCGTAATGGAAGCGCAGTTGCGGTCAGATGAGGCGGGCCGCTTGCGGTTGGCCGGCGATGAACACGAACTCGATGTTGTTGCGCCGAGTGGCGGCAAACTCCAGCGGCGTGCCGAGCGCTTGCACCAGTTTGCGATGGCGCCCCTTGGCTTCGTCGACGCCCAGCAGTTCGAGAATGGGCGCCGTGAAATCGGCCGTATCCGGAGCGTACGTGCGCAGGGCGATCAAACGACCACCAGCGGTACGCAGTGATTCCTCGAAGGCGCGCTGCACCCGTTGGCCCCATTCGCCGTTGGGCACCAGGGCGATGCCGTGCCGCCGTCCCTCGGCCACCAAGCGTTTGGCGACCTCCGCGGCCTCATCTTCCGGCGCCAGGGAATACTGGTAAACCATCGGCGGCGCCGGGGTTCCCTCAGGGAGGAAGTTCAGCGCCAACAGCGGAACGCCGGGAGCAGCGATTCGCGCGACGGCATTCACTTCCTCTTTGGTAAGCGGGCCGACAACGGCCTGAGCCCCGTCGGCGAGCGCGCGCCGATAGGCGACTGCGACATCGGTGCCGCTGTCGTAGACCTCGACTCTCGGGCGGGACGCGACGGGACGGGCGTACCAAGCGGCGAGGAACCCGTCGCGCACCGCCGTGCCTGCGGCCTGCGCGCGGCCTGAAAGCGGCAACAACAGCGCAATGCGGCTGTTGTCCGGGGGCAGGGGAGGGGATGCCTCGATCATGGAAACCACCAATGGCCCATTGGCCGGATGCTCGGGGTGGCGTCGGCGCCACTCCTGGAAAAGGGAGGTACGTGCGGCGGGTGTCTGGTCTGCGCGAAGCGCGGTGCGGGCGAGTTCCAGCCAGCCCACCACGACCGGCGAACTGCCGGCGGGCGGGGCGAGGTCCGCGCCACGCTTGGCCGCAGCGCGCAAAAGTGCCCAAAGTCGCGGCGCATCGGCGCGAGCAGTCGCCCCTGTCGAAGGCTCCGTGACGAGTTGCAGGCCGAGTGCGGCCTGGCCGCGGGCGAAAGCGACGCGCGCGCGCGCCCAGCGCACCTCCGCCGAGAGGCCGCCTGCGGGCAGTTTGTCCAGCCATTGTGCGGCGCGCGCGGGTTGTCCCTGCGCCAGAGCAACCTCGGCGCCGAGCAGTGCCCGCCGCTCCGTCGGTATTTTCTGTGCGCCCAACTGCGCGAACACCCGCGCCGCGGCTCCGCCGTCGCCGGCGGCAATCCACGCCGCCGCCGCTTCCTCCAGCGCGGCCTCACGTCCTTCACCACCGGGGGCGGCAGCCCGGGCTTCGGCGGCGCGTGCCGCCACCAAGGCCGCGGCGGGCGTCAGTGGCGTCCGGACGGTGGCCGGGGCCTCGTGGGCGGGCGAAACCGGCTTGTTGGCTGGCGCTTGCGGCGGCGCTGTAAGGCTGCACCCAGCCGCGAGCACGGCCGCAGTGGCGGCGAGTGCCGGACGCAGCAGCGCAAGCCACGGCGCCCGGATTGCTGCCGCGAGGGGCAGGCAAGTTCGTGCTTGCATGCGGGCGTGGAGGCTAGGCAGGATGGCGTCCGGTTCCATGTTCCGATTATAGGCGGCGCCAGTGACGCAGACCCGAGCCATTTCCAGCGTGTCCGGCCCGATACAGGCGGGTGGCGCATCTCCCGGTGAGCTGCGAGTGGTTGCCACCCCGATCGGCAATCTTTCGGACCTGACGCCGCGGGCCCGCGAGGCGCTGGCCTCTGCGGATGTCGTGGCGGCGGAAGATACGCGGCACACTGCGCAACTGCTGCGCCACTTGGGGCTGGAACGCCCGCTGGTGTCGCTCCATGAGCACAACGAGGGGGCGCGTGTACCGGCTCTCATCGCCCGCCTGCAGGCCGGCGAAAACGTTGCCTTGGTGAGTGACGCGGGTACGCCCTTGCTCAGTGACCCCGGCGCGGGCCTCGTGGGGGCCGCCGTGGCCGCAGGGTTGCGTGTCACGCCGTTGCCTGGCGCCAGTGCTTTGCTCGCGGCGCTGTGCGTGGCCGGTCTGCCCGCAGAGCGCTTCTCGTTCGAGGGCTTTCTGCCCGCGAAAGTCATGGCGCGGCGCCAGGCGCTCGAGGCGCTGGCGAGTGAAACGCGCACCCTGGTTTTCTATGAAGCTCCCCACCGCATCGTGGACACGCTTGCGGACGCCACGGCTGCCTTCGGTGCGGGACGGCAGGCGGCGGTTGCCCGTGAACTCACGAAGCTCCACGAAACGGTTTACCGGGGAACGTTGGGGGAACTGGCTGCCATGGCGCCCCGCGAGGCGAACCTCGCACGGGGGGAGATCGTGCTGCTGGTAGCGGGGCATCGGCCGGCCGAGGGCGCTGATACCTTGCCCGCAGAGGCTCTGCGTTGGCTGCGGCTCCTGCTGCCCCATCTGGCGCCCTCGCGTGCCTCGGCGGTGGTGGCGGAGGGGTTGGGGCTGCGGCGGCAGGCGGTTTACGCGATGGCTTTGACGCTGGGCGCCGGTGAAGAGGCCGGCGATGGGGAGCCCGACGCGGTAGACTGATGGCGGGAGCTGGCCGGGCAACCGCTGCGGCAAGGGGGTAACCCCGCGCCGGGGAGGAAAGTCCGGGCTCCACAGGGCAAGGTGCCAGGTAACGCCTGGGGGGCGCAAGCCCACGGAAAGTGCAACAGAAAGCAAACCGCCGAACGCTGCCGCAAGGCAGGCGTGGCAAGGGTGAAACGGTGCGGTAAGAGCGCACCGCGGGGCTGGCAACAGCAACGGCACGGCAAACCCCACCTGGAGCAAGACCAAATAGGAAGGCACGCCCCGCAAGGGGCAAGGCGCGGCCCGCGCCAGCCTTCGGGTAGGTTGCTTGAGGCGTGCGGCGACGTACGTCCTAGAGGAATGGTTGCCCTCGACAGAACCCGGCTTACAGGCCGGCTCCCTCTTTTTTCCGGTTTGGTGGGTTTTTCTCCCACCTTGGGGCCGCTTTTGCGGCGGTGCGGCATCACTCGTAAATCATGGTTTAACTGACAACGCTAACCTATTGATTTTTCGATAGACGATTCGCGCATCTAAGGAGTTGCCCTACGGCTGTAAGTCCCTGTCCCCGTTGAAATTTTCTCCCGTTGCACGTTGCTTTCGCCCTATGCGCAGCCTATAGTGGTGGCAAGTGGGAAAAAGTGGGAGGAAATGGGGCTCGGCCCCATAGCCAGACGATGTTTCGGGGTGCAACGCAAGTCACGCTGGATGCCAAGGGCCGCATGGTGCTGCCCACGCGTTACCGCGACCGCATCATGGAGCGTTGCCAGGGCCAGATGGTTGTCACCATCGACTACGCCCATTGCCTGCTGCTCTACCCCTTGCCCGAGTGGGAGGTGCTGGAGGCCAAGCTGATGCGCCTCCCCACCATGAACGAGACCTCGCGCAAGTTGCAGCGCCTCATGGTCGGCCACGCTACCGACGTGGAACTGGACGCTGCCGGCCGCCTGCTGCTGCCGCCGAAGTTGCGCGAGTTTGCTGCGCTGGATCGCGACGTCGTGCTCATTGGTCAGGGCAATCGCTTCGAGCTGTGGAACGAGGCCCGCTGGAACGATTGTCGCGATACCTGGCTCGCCGAGGGCCCGGCACTGCCGACGGATATGCCTACCGATCTCGGCACTCTCGCCATCTAACCGGAGCGCCGCAACATGGAAGCTGCTCTCCACGCCCCGGTTCTCCTTGCGGAGTCGATCGAGGCCCTCGCCATCCGTCCCGACGGTTGCTATGTCGACGCCACGTTCGGGCGCGGCGGGCATTCGCGCGCCATCCTCGCCGCGCTGGGTGCCGGCGGCTGTCTGGTGGTGGTGGACCGCGATCCGGATGCCATCGCCGTGGCCCGCCGCGAGTTCGCGGCGGACGCTCGTGTCCGCGTGGCCCATGGTGCTTTTGGGGACCTCGCCTTGCTGGTGCGGGCCGAACTGGGCGACCGCGCTGTCGATGGCGTGTTGTTCGATCTCGGCGTTTCCTCTCCGCAGTTGGACGAGGCTGCGCGCGGCTTCAGCTTCCTGCGCGAGGGTCCGCTCGACATGCGCATGGATCCGACCTCCGGTGTCAGCGCGGCGGTGTGGCTGGCACGGGTTCCCGAGGCGGAGTTGTCGCGCGTCATCGCCGAATACGGCGAGGAGCGTTTCGCGCGTCGCGTCGCTCGCGCCATCGTGGCTGCGCGTGAGTTGTCTCCGTTGACGACGACCACCGAGTTGGCGGCTGTGGTTTCCGGTGCAGTGCCCACGCGCGAACCCGGGAAGCATCCGGCGACGCGCACTTTCCAGGCGGTACGCATGGCCGTGAACGGCGAACTCGCGCAGATCGATGGCGGGCTCGAGCAGGCGCTGGCCTTGCTCGCGGTCGGCGGACGCTTGGCCGTCATCAGCTTCCACTCCCTCGAAGACCGCGCCGTGAAGCAGTTCATGCGTCGGCAGGCGGATGGCGATCCGGTGTGGCGTGGTCTGCCCGAGGTGCCCGAGCACGCGCGCCCGGTGCTGTCGTTGGTCGGCAAGGCGGTTCGCCCTGGTGCTGCCGAAGTGGCGGTGAATGTGCGCGCTCGCAGCGCCACGCTGCGCATCGCCTGCAAGGAACGCGTTTGGCCGCAGGACGGCCGTCTCCGGGGGGCGGCATGAACCCGCGCTGGATGTTCGCTGTGCTGTGTCTGCTGTGGGTGATGGTGTTGCTGTCGGCGGCTGAAGCCGTGAAGGTCAAGTACGACTCCTACATGTTGTTCCAGCAACTCGAGCGGCTCACCGCCGAACGCGATCGTCTCAATATCGAGTGGGGTCGGCTGCAACTCGAGCAGAGCAGTTGGTCGACGCTGAGTGTGGTGGAGCAGGATGCCCGGGCGCGTCTCGGCATGGCCATTCCTCGCGCCGATGACGTTCGTCTGGTGACGCCGTGAAGCCCGCCTCCCGCAAGCCTGCTGCGCAAACTTCGCCCGAGATGCGCGCTTTCGGCATCCGTCTCGCGTGGGTGCTGGTGTTCCTGCCGGCTTTCGCTGTCGTCATCCTCTGGCGCGCGCTGTTCCTGCAGTGGATCAATCAGGATTTTCTGGAGAAGCGCGGCAACGACCTGTCCGTGCGTGTCGCCAAGGTGGTAGCGCACCGCGGGTCCATCCAGGATCGTTTCGGTGAGCCGTTGGCGGTGAGTACGCCGGTGGACTCCGTCATAGTGAATCCGCGTGAACTGCTGACGGACTACGGGAACATCAAGCGTCTCGCCACGGCCGTGGGTCGCGAAGAAGATTGGTTGAAGCAGCGTTTGGCGGAGGCACCGGATCGGCAGGGTTTGCCCATCGGTGTCGTGCTGGAGCCGGGCGAGTCGGCAGCGCTCATGCAACTGAAGATTCCCGGCGTCAGCACCGAGCGGCAGTACCGTCGCTATTACCCGGCGGGCGAAGTGGTCGGGCATGTGCTGGGCTTCAATAGTCGCGAAGACCACGGGCAGGAAGGTCTGGAGCTTGGCTATGACCAGTCGCTAGGGGGCGAAGACGGTGCCAAGCGTGTCCAGCGTGACCGGCTCGGGCGCATCGTTCAGGACATCGCCAACATCAAGACGGCGCGTCCCGGTGAAAATCTGGAAACCAGCATCGATCTGCGTATCCAGTACCTGGCCTATCGCGCGTTGAAGTCGGCGGTTCAGGAAGCCAATGCGGACTCGGGTTCCGTGGTGGTGCTCGACGTGAATACCGGTGAAGTGCTGGCGATGGCGAACCAGCCGGCCTTCAATCCGAACGATCGCACGCAGTTCCATCCCGATTTCTACCGCAACCGCGCCGCGATGGATGTGATGGAGCCGGGTTCGACGGTGAAGCCGTTCGTGGTGGCAGCGGGTCTGCAGGGCGGCACGTTGACGCCGAACTCGCTCATCAATGTCGCGGACAACGTGGTCGTGCCTGGGCGCAAGGATGTGACGGACCCGGCGGACCACCATATCGACAGCCCGGCGTCGCCGGCCACCATCCTCGCCAAGTCCTCCAACCGCGGAATTGTTCGCATTGCGCTCGCGCAGCAACCCAAGACCATCTGGGACATGATGTTGGGCGTGGGGTTCGGGCAGGGCTCGGCCAGTGGCTTCCCGGGGGAATCCGCCGGCTTGCTGCCGCCGCTGAAGCACTGGCGCCCGGCCGCAGTGGCTTCGCTGTCGTATGGCTACGGCCTGAATACCACTCCGCTGCAGTTGGCCAGTGCCTATGCCACCCTTGCCTCGGGTGGTGTGCGGCGTCCGGTCACGTTCCGTCGCGTCGACGGGACGGTGCGCGGCGAGCGCGTGATGGATGAAACGGTGGCCCGCGAAGTGGTGGGTATGCTGGAGCGCGTGGTCTCCGATGACGGCACCGCCAAGCGCGCCACCATCGAGGGCTATCGGGTGTCCGGCAAGACCGGAACGGCGCGCCTCAGCAGTGGCGCCGGTGGCTATCGCGAAGGGCAGTATGTCGCGCTGTTCGCCGGGATGGTGCCCAGTTCCAATCCGCGCCTGACGGCGGTCGTCGTTATCCGCAATCCGCGGGGTGGTCGTTTCTACGGCGGCGAAGTGTCGGCCCCGGTCTTCGCGGAAATCATGTCCGGTGCAGTGCGTCTGATGGGCATCCCGCCGGACAACCTCGCCGGCATCAAGCCGGGCACGTTGCTGCAGGCGGCGGCGCCGTGAGTGAAGCGCGCGTGAACCTGCGGCAGTTGTTGGACGGCATCGTGTCCGCGCCGGCGGTCGACTTCCGTCATTTGCGGGTGGATAGCCGCCGCGTGGTCGCCGGGGACGTCTTCGTGGCGCTGCAAGGGACCCGCGAGCATGGCCTCGTCCATGCCGCACGTGCGGCAGCCGCTGGCGCAGTCGCCGTGTTGTCCGATGCGGCGGAGGCAGCGAATGCGCCTGTCCTGCCGGCGTCCTGCGTGTTGGTGCCGGTGCCCGGTTTGCGTTCCCGCCTTGGGCTGCTTGCGGACCGCGCCTATGGCGCTCCTTCCGCCGACGTGCAGGTAGTGGGTATCACGGGTACGAATGGCAAGACCACTTCGGCGTGGCTGCTGGCGGCGGCGCTGGAACAGTTGGGACATCCGGCGGCCTATGCCGGAACCCTCGGCGCAGGCCGCCCCGGCGCGGTCGTGGCTGGCACTCACACCACGCCCGATGTGTTCTCCGTGCATGCGCAGTTGGCGGCGTTTCGCGACGCCGGCGCCAAGTTCGCCGCCATCGAAGTTTCTTCGCACGCGCTCGACCAGGGCCGCGTGGATGGCGTGCGTTTCATGGCGGCCGCGTACACGCATCTGACTCGCGACCATCTCGACTACCACGTGACCATGGATGCCTACGCCGCGGCGAAAGCCCGGCTGTTCTGTCTGCCGGGTTTGGCCCATGCGGTGCTGAACGTGGAAGATGCCGCGGTGCGCACCGTGGTCCGGCGTCTCGGCCCCGCGACGAGCCTCACGACGGTGAGTGCTCTCCCCGGCAGTGCCGTGCCACATGCCGGTGCCTACGTTCAGTGTCGCACCATCGTCCCCGCCACGAACGGACTCGAGGTGGTCTACGACACGCATGCCGGCGAGGTGGCTTTCACCGCTCCGCTGGTCGGGCGTTTCAACGCCGAGAACCTCGCGCTCGTCATCGGCCTGTTGCTGGCGCTGGGCGTCACGGCGGAACAGGCTGCCACGGCGCTGGCCGTCACCACGCCGCCCCCGGGGCGCATGCAGTTGGTAGTCTCGCAGGACGGCGCGCAGGCCATCATCGACTATGCCCATACGCCGGATGCGCTGGAGAAAGCGCTGGTCGCCGCTCGCGAGCACTGCGCCGGGCAATTGTGGGTAGTGTTCGGCTGCGGCGGCGACCGCGACGCTGGCAAGCGCCCGCAGATGGGCGGCATTGCTTGTCGTCTCGCCGACCGTGTCGTCATTACCGATGACAATCCGCGTTCCGAAAGTGGCGACGCCATCGCCGCCATGGTGCTGGAGGGCTGCTCGCCCGAAGCGCGCGCGGCAGGCAAGGTTTCTGTTTGCCGTGATCGCCGTTTGGCCATCGAATCGGCCTTGCAGCAGGCGGATGCCACTGATCTCGTGCTGATTGCCGGCAAGGGGCACGAAACGACCCAAACCGTCGGTACGGAAGTGCTGCCGTTCAGCGATGCCGTCGTGGCCGCTGCTGTCCGGAGGGCCGCATGAAGCGCACCCTTGGTCAGCTTTGCGTGGATACCGGTGGCCGTTTGCATGGTGACGATGCGGATTGGTCCGGCGTCTGCATCGACAGCCGCAAGTTGCAGCCGGGCGAACTCTTCGTGGCCTTGCGCGGCGAAAACGTCGATGGCCACGCGTATGTGGCGGCCGCAGCGGCAGCGGGTGCCGCGGGTGCCATCGTCGAGCGGCATGTCGCTTCCTGCGCTTTGGCGCAGGTGGTGGTGGCAGACGCCGAGAAAGCCTTGCAGCAAGCCGCTGCCGCCCATCGCTCCCGGTTCAGTGGCCCCGTGGTGGCTGTGGCCGGCAGCAACGGCAAGACGACCACCAAGGAATTGGTGCGCGGCATCATGGCGCAACGCTGGTCTGTGTTGGCGACCCGGGGCAATCTGAACAACCATTTGGGGGTTCCGCTGACGCTGCTCTCGCTCGACGCCAGCCACGAAGCGGCCGTCATCGAGGTCGGTGCGAACCACCCTGGCGAGGTCGCCTTCCTCACGGACATCGTGCGTCCGCACGTGGGGTTGGTCACCAATGCCGGTGCCGAACACCTGGAGGGTTTCGGCAGCCTTGAAGGCGTGGCGCGGGCCGAAGGCGAGTTGTTTGCAGGGCTTGCCGCGAATGCTGTCGCCATCATCAATGCCGACGATGAGTTTGCCGGGCTCTGGCAGCAGCAGTGCGGCAGCGAACGCCGAGTGTCGTTCGGCTTTGCGGCTGATGCTGACGTCCGTATCGCTGATTGGTCCGCAAGTGCTTCGGGCGGCCAGCAGTTCCGCCTGGTGACTTCCGGCGGGGAAGTATCCGTGACCTTGTCCCTGTTGGGGCGTCACAACGCGGTGAATGCCGCCGGTGCTGCCGCTGCTGCCTTGGCCGCTGGTGCGACGCTGCAGGAAGTTGCGGCCGGCTTGGCTGCCGTGGAAGCGGTTCCCGGGCGACTGGTGTTGCGCACGGCCATCGGGGGCGCGCGCCTCATCGACGACACCTACAACGCGAACCCCAGTAGTGTCGCGGCCGGGCTCGATCTGCTCGCCTCGTATGCAGGCGAGCGCTGGCTGGTGCTCGGCGAGATGGGGGAACTGGGCGAGCACTCGCCGGCTGCCCATGTGGCTGCCGGCGAAACTGCGCGTGCAGCCGGTGTGACGCGCCTGTTCGCGCTTGGCACCGCGACGCGCCTGGCCGCCGAGGCCTTTGGCGCCGGCGCAGAGTGCCATGCCTCCGGAGAAGCCTTGGCGCAGTCGCTGGCAGCCGCCTTGCGGGCAGGCGCCAAGCATGAGGCGCTGACGGTTTACGTGAAGGGGTCCCGGATGAATCGCCTGGAAAAGGTGGTGGCCGCCGTGCTGGCCGGGCAGGGGGAAGGGGAAACGAATGCTGCTTGAACTCACGCGCTGGCTGACCCAGTTCCACACCGGCTTCAAGGTGTTCGGCTACCTGACGCTGCGCGCCATCCTGGCGGCGCTGACGGCATTGGTCATCTCGTTGCTGGTCGGCCCTCGCGTCATCGAGTGGCTGAAGAGCAAGCGTGTCCGCAATGATCCGCGCGACTATGTGCCGGCGGGCGGCGAGGGCGGTGCAGCCACCGGTGGCAACATCAAGCGCCACACACCCACCATGGGCGGCGCGCTCATACTCGTCGCCATGACCTCCAGCACGTTGCTGTGGTCCGATCTCGCCAATCGCTTCGTGTGGACGGCTCTTGCCGTCACGCTGGTGTTCGGCGCGGTGGGTTTCTATGACGACTACCTCAAGGTCATCAAGGGCGATGCCGCCGGCATGGCTTCGCGCTGGAAGTATTTCTGGCAGAGCGTCGCCGGGCTCGGGGCCGCCTTGTTCCTGCTGCAGAGCGGTACGGTGTCGGCGTCCACGAGTCTCTATGTGCCGTTCTTCAAGCACGTGGTGCTGCCTCTTGGCAGTGTGGGCTTCGTGGTGCTTGCCTACTTCGTCATTGTCGGTACAAGCAACGCCGTGAACCTGACCGATGGTCTGGATGGTCTGGCCATCATGCCGGCCGTCATGGTGGCGGGCGCACTCGGCGTGTTCGCGTACGCCTCGGGCAACGCGGTGTTCGCGCAGTACCTGCTCATTCCGCATATTCCCGGAAGTGGCGAATTGCTCATCTTCTGCGCGACGCTGGTGGGCGCCGGGCTCGGCTTCCTGTGGTTCAACACTTACCCGGCGCAGGTCTTCATGGGCGATATCGGCGCGCTCGCGCTTGGTGGTGCGCTGGGCGTCGTGGCGGTCGTGGTCCGCCAGGAAATCGTGCTGTTCATCATGGGTGGCGTGTTCGTGCTGGAAACCGTGTCGGTCATCCTGCAGGTCGCTTCTTTCAAGCTCACGGGCAAGCGCATTTTCCGCATGGCACCCATTCATCACCACTTCCAGTTGAAGGGTTGGGCAGAGCCGAAGGTCATCGTGCGCTTCTGGATCATTTCTTTCGTGCTGGTGCTGACGGGCCTTGCTGCCCTGAAGGTGCGCTGAACCTCATGAACGGCCACCGCATTCCTGCCTCCCTCGTCGTCGGTCTCGGCAAGAGCGGTGTCTCTGCCGTGCGCTGGCTGGTGGCGCATGGCGTTCGCGTGCGCGCGACGGATTCGCGCGAGGCGCCGCCGGGTCTGGCCGCGGTGGAGGCCCTGCTTTCGCCGGCAGACCTGTTCCTTGGCCGTTTCGCCGAGGAGTCGCTGGAGGGCATCGAGCAGGTGGTGTTGTCCCCGGGGCTGCCCAGGACGTTGCCGCTGCTGGCGCAGGCTGAAGCGCGCGGGCTGCCCGTGGTGGGCGACCTCGAATTGTTCGCCGTGCAGGCGAATGCCTCCGCCGTGCCGGTGTTGGGTATCACCGGCACCAATGGCAAGAGCACCGTGACCACGCTGGTGGGCGAGATGGCGCGCGAAGCCGGTGTCGATGCCGGCGTTGGT
>JBEGRA010000425.1:0-4847 GCA_041180705.1 Pseudomonadota bacterium
CGGAACATGAGGGTGCCGGCGGCGCTCATTTCCTGCAGGCGGTGCACGCCGGTGGTGGTCTCTTCGGTGACGCCGAGGATTTCCGCGCTCTTGCGGCTGTACCAGGTGGGGTCCACGGCCAGCTTCGCCTTGATGGAGGCGTAGAGGCAGGTCTCTTCCTCGCTCTGCGGATTGGCCAGCACGCTCTGGTCCTTCTCGGCCTTCTTGCCGAGATGCATGAGCAGGGTGGCATCGCCGCCGTCGTCGAGGATCATGTTCGGGCCTTCGCCCGCGCTGCCCTTGGGGCCGAACTCGAAGATGCGGTGGGTGTAGTCCCAGTAGTCCGCCAGCGTTTCGCCCTTGTAGGCGAACACGGGCGTGCCGGCGGCCACGAGGGCAGCAGCAGCGTGGTCCTGCGTGGAGAAGATGTTGCAGGAAGCCCAGCGCACTTCGGCGCCGAGAGCCTGCAGCGTTTCCACGAGCACGGCGGTCTGGATGGTCATGTGGAGCGAACCGGTGACCCGTGCGCCCTTCAGGGGCTGCGCCGCCATGTATTCCTGGCGGATGGCCATGAGGCCGGGCATTTCGGTTTCGGCGATGAGGATTTCCTTGCGGCCCCAGGCGGCAAGGGAGAGGTCGGCAATGGCGTGGTCTTCCGTCGTGCGGAGTAAGGCGTTCATCAGAGAGTCCTTGAGTAAAGGGTCTGGTGAGCGCCGTTCGACACCGAGCCTGAGGTAGCCTTCGTAGGCACCCTGCAACGCTCCTCGGTAGGGCAATTATCCCGCAGGAGGAGCAGGCGGGCAAGGCATCGCAGCCCCTTGCCCGCCGGATTCAGCTTTTTACCCAGGCTGTGCAGGACAGCGGGTAAATCTGCCGGAGCGGCTTCAGCGGACGGACTTCGCCGCTTCCTTGAGCGCCTTGGCCTTGTCCGTACGCTCCCAGGTGAATTCCTTTTCCGTGCGACCGAAGTGGCCGTAGGCGGCGGTCTTGCGGTAGATGGGGCGTGCCAGGTCGAGCATCTCGCGCAGGCCGTAAGGCGTCAGGTCGAAGTGCTTGCGCACCAGCTTGGTGAGCTGCTCGCGCGAGAGCTTCGAGGTGCCGAAGGTTTCCACCATCACCGAAGTGGGCTCCGCCACGCCGATGGCGTAGGAGACCTGCACTTCGCAGCGCTTGGCCAGGCCAGCCGCCACGATGTTCTTGGCCACGTAACGCGCGGCGTACGCGGCGCTGCGGTCCACCTTGGAGGGGTCCTTGCCGGAGAACGCACCACCGCCATGACGGGCGTAGCCGCCGTACGTGTCGACGATGATCTTGCGGCCGGTGAGGCCGCAGTCGCCGACGGGACCACCTACGACGAACTTGCCCGTCGGGTTGATGTGGAACTTCGTCTTCGGCGAGAGCAGGCCCTTCGGCAGCACCGGCAGGATGATCTCTTCCATGACGGCTTCGCGCAGCGCCTTCGTGGAGACATCCGGCGAGTGCTGGGTGGACAGCACCACGGCATCGACGGCCACGGGCACGTCGTTTTCATAGCGCATGGTTACCTGGCTCTTGGCGTCCGGGCGCAGCCACTTCAGCTTGCCGGCCTTGCGCACTTCGGCCTGACGCTGCACCAGACGGTGCGCGTAGGTGATGGGGGCGGGCATGAGCACGTCGGTTTCATCCGAGGCGTAGCCGAACATGAGGCCCTGGTCGCCGGCGCCCTGCTTGCGCGGGTCCTTGCGATCCACGCCCTGCGCGATGTCGGGCGACTGCTTGCCGATGATGTTGATGACAGCGCAAGAGGCGCCGTCGAAACCCATGTCGGAGCTGTCATAACCAATATCGAGAATGGTTCCGCGCACCAGGGCTTCGAGGTCCACCCAGGCGCTGGTCGTCACTTCACCGGCGACGATGGCGCAGCCGGTCTTCACCAGCGTTTCCACCGCCACGCGCGCGGTCTTGTCGTCCTTCAGGATGGCGTCCAGGACGGCATCGGAGATCTGGTCCGCGACCTTGTCCGGGTGGCCTTCCGAGACCGATTCCGAAGTGAACAGATAGCTGCCTGCGCTCATGGGGCGGGGTCCTGTGCAGAAAAAGGGGTGGTGTGAAACTTCCGAGGCATCCGTGCGGGGGCGCACGGCCCATCTCGGGGCGCGAGTATAGCGGAAGCCGGCACGGTGGCGGCGGCAGCGCTTGCCGCGCGGTTTGCCGTGCATGGTCGGTATCGGCGACAATGGGCGTTCCCCGGGCGGCCTTGTGGTCGCCGTCTGCCACCACTACCCGAGCGCCCCATGTCCGACCGTCGCCGTCTTGCCAATGCCCTCCGCGTTCTCGCCATGGATGCCGTCCAGGCCGCCAACTCCGGCCACCCCGGTGCGCCCATGGGCATGGCGGACCTCGCCGAGGCCCTGTGGCGCGGCCCGCTGAAGCACAACCCGGGCAACCCTTCGTGGGTGGATCGCGACCGCTTCGTGCTGTCTAACGGCCACGGCTCCATGCTGCTTTACGGCCTGCTGCACCTCACCGGTTACCCGCTGGGCCTCGATCAGTTGCAGAGCTTCCGTCAGTGGGGCTCGCATTGCGCGGGTCACCCGGAGCGCGAACCGCATCTCGGCATCGAAACCACCACCGGCCCGCTCGGGCAGGGCGTGGCGAACGCCGTGGGCATGGCGCTGGCGGAGAAAATCCTCGCGGCGCATTTCAACCGTCCGGGCCACGCCATCGTCGATCACCGCACCTGGGTGTTCCTGGGTGACGGCTGCCTGATGGAAGGCATCTCGCATGAAGCCTGTGCGTTGGCCGGCACGCTGCAGTTGTCGAAGCTCGTCATGTTCTACGACGACAACGGCATTTCCATCGATGGCGAAGTGCACGGCTGGTTCACGGACGACACGCCGGCTCGCTTCGAGGCCTATGGCTGGAACGTCATCCGCGGCGTGGACGGTCACGATGCTGCCGCCGTGGACCGCGCCATCGCTGCGGCCATCGAGCAGGGCAACGCGCCGGGCGGCAAGCCCACGCTCATCTGCTGCAAGACCATCATCGGCTGGGGTGCGCCCAACAAGCAGGGCACCGAAGCCGTGCACGGCGCCGCGCTGGGCGCGGCTGAGGTGGCAGCCGCGCGCGAGCAGCTCGGCTGGCAGGAAGCGCCGTTCGATATTCCTGCGGATGTGCGTGGTGCGTGGGATGCCCGCACGCGCGGTGCAGCGGCCGAAGCGGCCTGGCAGGCGACATTTGCTTCCTACGCCGGCAACTACCCGGAGCTGGCCGCCGAATACAACCGCCGCATGGCTGGCGAGTTGCCCGCCGGGTTCGCCGAGAAAGCTGCCGCCGCCATCGCCGCGGTGCAGGCCGCCGGCGGCTCGCAGGCCACGCGCCAGTGCTCGCAGGCCGCGCTCACGTTCTTCACGGGGCTGCTGCCCGAACTGCTCGGCGGGTCCGCTGACCTGACCGGCAGCAACAACACGAACCGCAAGGGCTACAAGTCCATCACCCCGCACGACTTCGCCGGCGATTACCTGCACTACGGCGTACGCGAATTCGGCATGACGGGCATCATGAATGGTCTTGCGCTGCATGGCGGCTTCGTGCCTTTCGGCGGCACGTTCCTGGTGTTCTCCGACTACGCCCGCAATGCCGTGCGCATGAGCGCCCTCATGGGCCTGCCCGTCATCAACGTCTACACGCATGACAGCATCGGCTTGGGCGAAGACGGCCCCACGCACCAGCCGGTAGAGCACACCGCCTCGCTGCGGCTTATTCCGAACCACGACGTGTGGCGCCCTTGTGACGCCGCCGAAACGCACGTCGCGTGGCTGTCGGCGGCCACGCGCCGCGACCGTCCGACCTCGCTCATCCTCACCCGTCAGGCCTTGCCGGCGCAGCCGCGCGATGCCGAACAGGTGGCGGCCATGGCGCGCGGTGGCTATGTGCTGAAGGATGCAGAAGGCGCCCGTGCCGTGCTCATCGCGACGGGCTCCGAAGTGGCGCTCGCCATCGAAGCGCAGACGCAGTTGGCTGCGCGCGGCATCGCCGTGCGCGTGGTGTCCATGCCGTGCACGCAGGTCTTCGAGGCGCAGTCCGCCGCTTGGCGCGAGGCCGTGTTGCCTGCGGGCCTGCCGCGCGTGGCGGTCGAGGCGGGCGTCACGGATGGCTGGTATCGCTACGTGGGTCTCGACGGTGCCGTGGTCGGTCTCGACCGCTTCGGTGCTTCCGCTCCCGCGAAGGTGCTGTTCGAAAAGTTCGGCTTCACGCCCGCCCACGTGGCGACGGCGGTGGAAGGGGTGCTGGCGCACCGCTAGTTGGCGGCGCCCCGGGCAGATTCAGTTTTTATTTCAGGTTCATCACTGGAGACAAGACCATGGCTGTGAAGGTTGGCATCAATGGCTACGGCCGCATTGGCCGCAACATCCTGCGCGCGCTGTACGAGTCGGGCCGCACGAACGAAATCCAGATCGTCGGCATCAACGATCTGGGCGACGCCAACACCAACGCCCATCTGACGCGGTTCGACACCGCGCACGGTCGTTTCCCCGCTGAAGTTTCCGTCGATGGCGACAGCATGGTCGTGAACGGCGACCGCATCCGTGTGCTGAAGAGCCGCGACCCGGCCGCGCTGCCCTGGGGCGAACTGGGCGCGGACGTGGTACTGGAGTGCACCGGTCTCTTCACCACGAAGGAAAAGGCTTCGGCCCACCTGAAGGGTGGCGCGAAGAAGGTCGTCATTTCGGCGCCGGGCGGCAAGGACGTGGATGCCACCGTGGTGTACGGCGTGAACCACGACGTGCTCCGCAGCGACATGACCGTCATCTCGAATGCTTCCTGCACCACGAACTGCCTGGCCCCGCTGGCCAAGGTGCTGCACGACAACATCGGTCTGGTGCACG
>JBEGRA010000426.1:0-14765 GCA_041180705.1 Pseudomonadota bacterium
CTCGCCTTGCCACTGTTCATGGCCATGGCACTCATGACGCTGGAGCTGGGCAAACTCGCGGGGCTGGGCACGCCCATCCTCGTGAACCTGTTGGCCCAAACCCTGCTCGTCATGCTGGTGGCGCGTTGGGTGGTACCACGGCTCATGGGCCGCGACTACGACGCCGCCGTCATGGCCGGCGGCTTCACCGGCTTCATGTTGGGGACGACTGCCAACGCCATGGCCGTCATGCGGACCATCACCGACCGCCACGGGCCGGCGCCGCGCGCATTCCTCGTCGCACCGCTGGTGGGCGCGTTCTTCATCGACTTCGCCAATGCCGTCATGCTCACCGCCTTCCTCAATTGGCGTTGAGTTTCAGGAATTCAGGAGCTCCGCATGCGTTTTTCGGGAAAGACCGTCGTTGTAATCGGCGGCAACAGCGGCATCGGCCTCGCGGCCGCGAAGGCTTTCCAGGCGGAAGGCGCGCGGGTAGCCATCACCGGGCGCAACGAAGCAACGCTCGGTGCCGTCGCTGCAGCGCACGACTTGCTGGCCATTCGCGCGGACGTCGCCGATGTGGCCGCCACCCGAAGCGCCCTGCACGAAATCCAGCAGCAGCTGGGCAACATCGACGTGCTGTTCGCCAATGCCGGCGTCGGCGGGTTTGCTTCCCTCGAGCAGATGTCCGAGTCGTTCTGGGACGAAGTGCATGCGGTCAACTTGCGCGGCATCGTCTTCGCCGTGCAGTCCGCGGCGCCCCTCATGAACGACGGTGGCTCCGTGGTCATCACCGGGTCCATCGGGTCGGTGTTGCCGCTGCCCGGCAACCTGGTTTATGCCGCTGCCAAAGCCGGCCTGCGTGCCGCTGCCCGCATCCTCGGCGTGGAACTGTTGCCGCGAAAGATTCGCGTGAACCTCATGAGCCCGGGCCCGACCAATACCGAAATCTTCAAGCGCGACAGCACGCCAGAACAACAGGCGGCCCTGCTGGAGATGATGCGCAACAACGTGCCCATGAAGCGCGTTGCCGAACCGGAAGAAATGGCGCGTGCGGTGCTGTTTCTGGCTTCCACCGATGCCAGCTACATCAATGGCGTGGACTTGTTCGTCGACGGTGGCTGCGTGGAGCTGTGAAGGCTCGCGGCAAATCCATCGCCGACAACGGCGCCGCTCTGCGTGCCTCGCTGTGGATGGTGGCGGCAAGCCTGTGCTTCGCCGTCATGGCGGCCTTGGTGAAGGTGTGTGCACAGCGCGGCGTTCCCTTTGCGCAGGCCGTCTTTTATCGCGGCCTCATCGCTTTTCTGCTGGCAGTGGCCGTGTTGCGGTTCAACGGTCAAACCGTCATGACCGTGAACTGGCGTGCGCAGTTCGTGCGCGGCATGATCGGCATCGTCGGCGTCTTCGCCTATTTCGGCGGTGTGCTGCTGTTGCCGCTGGCTTCCGCCATCACCTTGAACTACACCTCGCCGCTCATTCTGGCGAGCGTCATGCTCTTCCAGGCACGCCAAAGGCCTCCGTGGCCTTTGTTGGCTGCCTTGGCGGGCGGCTTTTTCGGAGTGGTGCTGCTGCTCCAGCCCAGCTTCAATTCCACGCAGTGGCTGGGCGTGGGCGCAGCGTTTACCTCGGCACTCACCGCAGTGGCCGCAGCCCTGCATATCCGTACCTTGGCGCGCTTGCAGGAACCCGCGTGGCGCACGGTGGCGTGGTTCTCCGGGTGCGTTGCCGTGGCGGCTTTTCCTTGGTACCTCGCCAGCAACCCGGCAAGCTTGACGCTATCCGGTGCCGCCAGTGTGCTTGCCATGGGAATTGCGGGTGCGCTCGGGCAGGCCTTGCTGACACTGGCCTACCAGCGCGGGCATGCACTTCTCTCTTCGTTGCTCGGCTATTCGCAGATCGTGTTCACTACGCTGCTCGGCATGTGGTGGTGGCATGAACACCCGGGTCTCGAAACCTGGCTCGGCATCGCTCTCATCGTCGGTAGCGGTGCGCTTTCCACTACCTTCATGGGGCGGGTGAACATCGGCAAGCCCCCGCGAGCAACCTGAGGTGCGTGCGGGAGTTCATGGAGTGCTGTGCTTGAAGACTTCTTTCACAAGGCGTTTCGCCGAGGCTCTTCTACCGGCCGTGCTGGCTTTGGCCATCGCCACCAATGCAGCGGGCGCCTCGCTCTACCCCGCCACGCCCGCCGATTTGTTCGGCACGCTGTTCGAGCAAGTGCAGATGCGGCGTGTGTTCGCCGACAGCAAGACTTTCGTCGACGCAGTTCCGAAGCGTGCCAGCGACGAGATCATGCACGACTATTTGGCCGGGGCGGGGGCGGGAAAATTCGCGAAAGACGAAGCGCTGCGAGCCTTCGTGCAGGCCAATTTCAAGTTGCCCGAAGAGTCGCGAGCAAGCTCGCTCCCACAAAAAGTGGGCCTGGCTTCGGAAGAGTCGCGAGCAAGCTCGCTCCCACAAGAAAAGCTTGCAACCACACCTGTGGGAGCGAGCTTGCTTGCGACGAATTCTGCGTCTGCGCTGCAAGCGCACATCACCAGCCTGTGGCCCCTGCTGACGCGCGAGCCTGACACCATCAGCGAAGCGGGTTCCCTGCTCGACTTGCCGGCGCCGTACGTCGTGCCGGGCGGCCGGTTTCGCGAGCTGTATTACTGGGACAGTTACTTCACTTTGCTGGGCCTGCGGGCAGATGGGCAAACGAAGCTCGTGGATTCCATGGTCGACAATTTCGTGTCGCTCCTGGAACGCTTCGGGCACGTGCCGAACGGTACGCGCAGTTATTACCTCAGTCGGTCCCAGCCGCCAGTGCTGTATTTGATGGTGGAGCTGGCGGCAGCGCAGGACCGCGATACGCAACGTCGTCGTTTGCACGCGCTTCGGGCCGAATATGCCTTCTGGATGTCCGGCGAGCGGGTGGTCGCCATGCCGGACGGCACGCCCTTAAATCGTTATTGGGATGCCCGCAACACGCCTCGTGAGGAGTCCTTCCGAGAGGACACGCTGCTCGCGAAGGGCACACAGCGCCCGGCGGGTACCTTGTGGCGCGATGTCCGTGCTGCCGCGGAGAGCGGCTGGGATTTCAGCAGTCGTTGGTTTGCCGACGGCAAGACATTGGCCAGCATCGACACCACGAATGTCGTTCCCGTCGACCTGAATGCGCTGCTTTACGGGCTGGAGCGCAGCATCGCCGCCCAATGTCGGGTGGCCCGCAACCATGCTTGCACGGCGCGCTTCGACACTTTGGCAGAGCGGCGGCGGTCGGCGGTCGAACGCTTTCTCTGGGACCCGGTCACGGGCCACTACACGGATTGGGATATCGCTCTCGCTCGCCCTCGTCCCGGTCTCACGGCCGTCGCACTGTTCCCGCTGTTTACCGGACTGGCCAGCCGGGACCATGCGCAAGCGATGGCGCGCTTGACCGAGCGGCAGTTGCTCGCGCCCGGCGGCTTGCGCACCACGCTCAGCAAGACCGGCCAGCAGTGGGATGCACCCAACGGTTGGGCGCCTTTGCAGTGGGTCGCCTTCGATGGCCTGCGCCGTTACGGCGAAGACGCCCTTGCCCGCCTGCTGGCAGAGCGCTTTCTCGCCAATGTACAGAGAGAGTTCAACGCTACCGGGAAGCTCGTCGAGAAATACAACGTGGAGACCCCCGGCAGCGGTGGCGGCGGCGAATATCCGCTGCAGGACGGCTTCGGCTGGACGAATGGCGTGGTACGCGCGCTGACTAACGCTATAGGCACTGCCGACACGACAGAAACCAAGCCCTAGGGTGCCGCTTCAACGAGCAAGGCCACCCTACGCCGGTTTCACGCCTGAACCACTCGCTGCTGGATGGCGCCAAAGGGAGCTGCACCCGTTTCGGTATGCGCCTCCATCCGGATGGTGTCTCCGAACTTCATGAACTCCGTGCGCGCAGCGCCTTCGTCCAGCAATTCAATACCGCGCCGCTCGGCGATGCAGGTGGAGCCGATTTCACGGAAGTTGGCGTTGGAAACCGTTCCCGAGCCAATGATGGTCCCTGCAACGAGACGACGCGTACGCGCCGCGTGCGCCACCAATTCATGGAAGCCGAATTCCATGGGCTCCCCATTGGGGTTGCCGAAACGTTTGCCGTTCCAGCATACCTCGAGGTCCAGGCAGACACGTCCGTTGCGCCACTGCTGCTCCAATTCATCAGGAGTGACCGCAAACGGCGCCATGCTGCAGGCGGGCTTGGCGCCCACCCAGCCGAAGCCGGTTTTCATTTCGGGAAGCGCCAGCTTGCGCAGCGACCAGTCGTTGATCTGGACCAACAGCTTGATGTGCCGCATGGCATCGGCCGCCGAAGTACCCATAGGGACTTCGTCGACGATGACACCGAATTCGCCCTCGAAGTCGATGCTCAGTTCTTCGCTGGGGAAACGAGCGTCTTCCGTGGGTGCTAGGAACATGTCGGACATGCCTTGATACATGAGCGGCACGCCGTTGCGCTCCACCTTGTTTCCCAGCAGGCTGTCCATGAGGTCGCCGTGGCTGGCGAAGGCGGAGCCGTCGAGCCACTGCCAGGCACGTGGCAGCGGGGCCAGAATGTCTGCAGAGTCCAGCGGTAACGTGCCTTCGGGCAGGGCGGCCAAAGACGCCGCCACTTGCTCCCAACGCTCGACGGCGTCCTGAAGCGTAGCGGCGATGTGGCTTGCGTCGGTGTATCGGGTTCCGCAAGACGACACTTTCACGAGTTTGCCGTCGCGGCCGGCAGCACGCAGCGTTGCGAGTCTCATGCGTTCTTCCTTTTCGATTGCGTAGCTTCGTTGCGCCAGGGAGACACAACGATATCGGGCACGGCCATCAGTCTTCGAAAATCGCCACCGCTCGCGTCCAACCGGCAGAGGCTGCTTTCACCTTGTGCGGGAAGCAGGCGACGGTATAGCCCGTGGCCGGCAGCCCTTCGAGATTGTGGAGTTTCTCGAGGTGGCAGTAACCGATATCGCGGCCGGCCTTGTGGCCTTCCCAGATCAGCGACTTGTCGCCCGTTTCCTGTACGCGCTTGGCGGTATGGCTGAACGGCGCATCCCACGACCAGGCATCGGTTCCGGTCACGCGCACGCCCCTTTCCAGCAAGTACATCGTGGCTTCGTAGCCCATGCCGCAACCGATATTGATGTAGTTCGGGTTACCCACCGCCATGCCGGCGGCGGTATTCACCAGGACGATATCCAACGGTTGCAACACGTGGCCGATGCGCGCCAGCTCCGCTTCGACATCCGCGGCCGTCACTACATAGCCGTCTGCAAAGTGACGGAAATCCAGTTTCACGCCCGGGCGAAAGCACCAGTCGAGCGGCACTTCGTCGATGGTCATCGACGGTTTGCCGCCGTCCATGGTCGGATGAAAATGCCAAGGAGCATCGAGATGCGTGCCGTTGTGGGTCGTCAGCGTGACCCACTCCGCTGCGGCAAACCCTTCACCGCCGGGCATGTCCTCTGCCGTCAAGCCCGGAAAGAAGAAGCCCGCTTCGGCAACCGTTTCGCGGTGAGTCTGGTACGTGATCTTCGGACGCAAGAACGGCGGGTCCGTGACGACATCGTTTTCCAGCACGATGGAAAGGTCGACGAAGCGGCGGGTCATGCCGTGTGCCCACCCAGCGTATCGGCGAACCAGTCGGCAATGCAGTCACGGCCGTAAGCCATGTTATCCGCGCCGACATGCTCTACGCCACCTTCTCGCGCGGTGAAGATTTTCAGTTCGCGGCGCGGTGAATTCACCAGCTGTTCGTAGCTCTGGTGCGCGTACTCGAGACCGATCTGGCGGTCTTTTTCACCGTGGGTCACGAGGAACGGGACGCGAATGCGCTCCATCACCCCGTTCAAGTGCATGCCCTCGGCCTTTGCAAGGAAGTCCGGCATGTCCTTGGCACCGAACACCCACATCACGTGGGCCCAGTAGTGCGGCACCGGGTTTTCGCCTTCACGCTTCAGGCGCTTCTGCTGGACCTCGGCCCAGTTGTGGTTGGCACCCCAGACGGCGCCGCTCGTGAAGCGCGGCTCGAAGGCAACAGCGCGTGGCGCGAAGTAGCCACCGAGCGAAATGCCGGTCATACCGATACGCTTGGCATCGATTTCCGGCCGCTGTTCCAACCAGTCCACAGCCTTCGAAGCCCAACGCTCGCTTTCGTGCGTGGCCGGCAAGCCCTGCAGGCGCAGCGTTTCACCGGTGCCGGGCTGGTCGACGCAAAGCGTGGAGATGCCGCGTCGCGCCAGCGCTTCGGGCAGACGGCTCCAGTAGAGCAGTTCCTTGCAGCTGTCCAAGCCATTGCAGTAGACCACCACGGGCTTGGGGCCCGGACCCGGCGCGCGCGTGTACAAGGCTGGCATGAACCCGTTTTCGAGTGGCACTTCCACGCGTTCGCAGTTGTCACCACCAAGCGCCAGCGCACGCCGGAACGTTTCTTGCGCCTTCGCGAACGCTGTTGCACGGCCGGGAGCACCATGCCCTTGCATGCGCTCGCCATTGAACAGATACAAGGCGGCGCGTTGCAGTTTCGTTCCTGCCGAGAAGTGGCGACCCTTGGCCTCGTCCTCGGCGGCCAGTTCGATCAGCGTTTCGGCCTTGGCCATCCACTGGCGCAGGAACTCCTGCGTTCCCTTGTCGGGGCCGGCGTTCGCGGCATCCTTGACCGGCGCGACGATATCGAGAATCTCGCCCATCTGGGCGCCGCTCTCGATGGCGATGGCCAGCGACAAGTTCCAGATGTAGTTCGGGAAATATTCGAACATGGCCATGGGCTAGACCTCCGCCGGCTGGAACAGACCCGGGTCCGGTTCTGCATGCGGCATGGTTTGCGGCCCGCCCACGCCCACACCCCATTGGTCCATGACGCGCGGCGCCGGAGTGTGCACCGTCGGTTGCCAAGTGGCGTCGTCGACCCACTCGAGATCGGCGGTGTATTCAACGGCATTGCCGTTCGGCGTCGTGAAGTAGCTGAAGGTATTGTTGCCGGCGGTGTGGCGGCCCGGGCCCCAAACGATGCCGACGCCGGACTGCTTCAGACGGGAGATGCCGCGCATCATGTCGTCGACGCCGAGCATGTCGTAGGCCACGTGGTTCAAGCACGGCGGGCCCGGCAGAACGGCCAGACGGTGGTGCCAGGGGTTGCAGCGCAGGAACGCCATGAAGTCGCCCAGCCAGTCGCTGAGACGGAAACCCAGCACGTCGATGAAGAACTGCACGGCAGCCTTGTGGTTCGGCGAGTGCAGTACGATGTGACTGATCTTTTGCGGAATGCCTTCCCAACGCTGCAGTTCGCGCGCTTCACCCTTGGCCACGTCGGCAGAGACTTCGAACGGCAGTCCGTCCGGCGAGAAAAAGCGGAAGCCGTAACCACCACCAGGTTGCGTCAATTCCTGCGGCTTGAAGATGATGCGGCAGCCGGCACCCTCCACTTTGGCGAAGAGTCCATCGACATCCGCGCGAGTGTCTGCGGCCAGCGCGATGACGTCCACGCGACGAACCGGCGTCTGGCGCAGCCGCACCACGTGGTGTTCTGCGGAGCCTTCCGTCGCGTAGTAGTACAGGCCGTCCTGCTCGGCGACTTGCTTCAAGCGCCAAGCATCGGTGTAGAAAGCGCGCTCTGCGTCGAGGTCGGGCACACCGTACCCGACATAGCGAATTTCAGTGATCTTGCTCATGTTTGGTTTTCCGAAAGTAGTGGAAGTAGGGTTGCGGCGGCGGTGCCCGGGGCAAAGGCCCAAGCAACCAGGCCCGCCGTTAGATGGGCTGCGCAGTCAGTGCGAGCATTTCCCGCGTGACTTGCGCGTGGTCCATGTGCGGCCCGGTACCCAGCTGGCTGTAGCAGATGGCACGGGAAGCCTCGACCAGATAGCGGCAACGTTCGAAACGCCGCGTGCGATAGGCCTCGAAGGCCTCTTCCGGCGTGGCGGCACGTGCCAGTTCCTCGGCGATGACCACCGAGTCTTCAATCGCCATGCCGGCACCCTGCCCGAGATGCGGCGTCGTGGCGTGAACGGCGTCGCCAAGCAACACCACCCGCCCCTTGTGCCACGGCCCTTCCAGGAAGAGCCATTCCAGCGGCTTGTAGACGACTTCAGCATCGTTCGTGATCTGATCGACGAGCGAAGCCAGCGCCGGTGGCGGGTTCGCGAGGCGCGCCCGCATGGCAGCCGCCAGACCTTCGCGTTCGAACCAGGGGTTTCCCGGCTCGGGCGTGGTCAGGAACATGTACATGAGCGTCTGCGACAGCGGCGCCAGGCCGATGCCGCGTTGGCCCACGTAGTTATGCAGATTCACGATCTCGGGTGGGCGCGGGAAGTTGTAACGCCATACGGACTGGCCCGTGAATTCCGGCTTCGGGGCCTCCGGGAACAACTGCGCACGCGTCTGCGAATACAGGCCATCGGCACCAATCACCACGTCGAAGCGGCCAGTGGTTCCGTCCGAAAAATGGACTGTCACGCCCGCACCATCATCGTCGAGATGGTCGGCAGTGACTCCCAGTCTCACTTTTGCGCCGGCGGCAATGGTGCGATCGCCCAGCACCTTGTGCAGGGCGCGGCGACCAATGCCGATGTTGGGCGGGTAGTTCGCGATGACGCGAGGTGACGGGATGGTCGCCATGTGCTGCCCCGTGGGAGCAAACACCTCGACGGCGTCGAAGCCGAAGCCAGCACCCACGTAGTCCTCGAACAGGCCCAACTGCGCCATGGCGCGGACGACGTTGGCCTGCTGCAGGATGCCCACGCCATAGACCGCCCAGTTCGGGTCTTTTTCGATGACTTCGACGGCCAAGCCCTTCTGGCGCAGGGCGATGGCCGCGGTGAGGCCACCGATGCCGCCACCGATGACGAGTACTGACACTGATTCCATGAAGCCTCCTGCCGCCGGTCGGCGGACTCGCGGAACCTAAACTAATCTGTCCATGGAATTTGTAAACGTTATTCTTTTGATAGAAACAGATCAGCAGGAGTTATTGAACTTCCATGGCCGCGGCGGCAGCCACCTCCGCCCGCAGCCACGCCAACCCTTCGTCCGGCGCCCGCGCGCGATGGAACTGCACCATCTCCGACATGACGGGAAACTTGAACGGCAAGGGCGCGTGAGAGATGGGGAACTCCTTCGCCATGATGCGTACCAACCGCTCGTGCATCAGCGCCAGCCGCTGCGTTCCATTCAGCAGCCAAGGCACGATGGTGAAAGAACCGGCCGTGATTTCGACTCGTCGGTTCAGCCCCAGCAGCTCCAACTGGCGGTCGGCGAATGCAGCGGTCCGGGAATTTCCCACCCGCACGACCACGTGGCCGGCGGAGAGGAAATCCTCTTCGGTCAGTTCGCGGCGAAACACCGGGTTTTCTTTCCAGCCCACCACGACATGCTGCTCTTCGAACAGCAACTCGGTCGGATGACCGGGGGCGCAGTAGAGGTCCGGCGTGATCAGCAGGTCGATTTTGCCCGCATCGAGTTGCTGGGCGGCCTGATCGGTCGTCATCAGGAAATCCAGCCGGACCCCGGGAGCTTTGGTCGCCAACCGGGTGACCAGGGGCACCAGCACCGAAGCCGTGATGTAGTCGGAAGCGACTATCTTGAAGACCCGTTGGGATTCGGCGGGATCGAAGCCGGGCGAAGTAGACACCAGGGACTCCAGCCCCTGCAGGCATTCCCGCACCTGCGGCAGCAAGCCCTCGGCGAATGCCGTGGGGTGCATGCGCTTCCCGTGCGGAACCAGAATATCGTCCCCGAAGTAGGTCCTGAGGCGCGCCAGCGCCGCGCTCATCGCGGGCTGGCTCAGATGCATGCGTTCCGCGGCCCGGGAAACGCTGCGAACCTCGAGGAGCGCCTCGAACGCCACCAGCAAGTTCAAGTCGAGCCCGCGAAAGCGCATTTCAACTATCCTTTATATGGATTGAAGGCCATTGGAACAAACAACTTCACAAATTCCAAGTCTCGGGTAATTCTTCGGCTACTCGTACGGAGGAGCAATCGATGGGCGCAGTCGTATTTACCGGGGTTCAGATTTTTGACGGCTCGGGCAGCCTGCCGTTCGAGGGGGAGGTCCGGGTTCAGGACAACCGGATTGCCGCTGTCGCCCGTTCGCCGGAGCAGGTCGATCGCGCAGGAGCCGAGGTCATCGACGGCCACGGCGCCACGCTCATGCCGGGAATGGTCGAGGCCCATGCCCATCTCACCTGGCCATCCAACGTCGAACGGGTCGTCAACGCCATGAAGTTGCCGATCGAAGAGCACGTCCTGGTGATGGCGCAGAACGCCCGAATCACGCTCGACCACGGCTTCACCAGTGCCTATTCGGCAGGCTCGCTGGGCGAGCGCTTCGAAGTGACCCTGCGCAACATGGTGGATGGTGGCTACTTGCCCGGCCCGCGACTACGCGCTTCGGCCCTCGAGAAGGGCGCGGAAGGTGTCATGGGCGTACCGGAAGGTCACGACCCCACGCATGACCGCGACATTCCAGGGCTGCAGCGCTATGTCCACGACATGAAGGCGCTGGGGTGCGACACCATCAAGTTCCTCATGTCGAGCGACGAAGGCTTCGCCCCGGGTGGCTCGCAGACGCTCATGTATTCCGAAGAGGAAGCGCAAGCCATCGGCGCTGCCGCACGTGAAGCGGGTATTTGGCTGGCCTGTCACGCGCAGGCGGCAGAGGCGGTCAAGCGGGCTTGCCGTGCCGGCTTCCGGGCCATCTTCCACTGCACCTACGCGGACGAAGAGGCTCTCGATCTGCTGGAAGCGCGACGCGACAACGTGTTCATCGCACCGGCTCCCGGGTTGCTTTACGCCCGCGTCCATGAAGCGCGGGCCTTCGGCATCGGGCCGGCAGAGGCGGCGCGCATGGGCGCGGTTTCCGGGCTGGAACTGATGGCCGATGTCCTGCCCAAGATGCGTCAACGCGGTATTCGCGTGCTGCCCGGTGGCGACTATGGCTTCCCCTACAACCCCGTGGGGCGCAATGCACGCGACCTGCAGCTGTTCGTGGACTTGTTCGGGTTCAGCCCGACCGAAGCGCTGGTGGCCGCCACCAAGCACGGTGGCGCCCTCATGGGCATGGACGTTGGCGAGATCAAAGCAGGCTGGTTGGCGGACCTGCTGCTGGTAGACGGCGACCCCACCCGCGACGTGAGCATTCTGCAGGAAAAGGCACGCATCACCATGGTGATGAAGGACGGACAGTTCCATCGCCGACCGGCGGTGCAACACGCTGCTTCTCTCGTTTCTTGAAATTCGAACGCCCGTTCTGATACCGTCGACGCAGGGTTTCAGAGGGAAGGCCAGCATGTCGAACACCATTTCTTCCGTAGCCGCGTCAGGCGGCAACCGGCAAGCCGGCCTCGCACAGGGCATCGTGCTCATCATTCTGGCTTCCATGCCCACCATGGCCATCGTTTCGCTGGTGCCCAATCTGCCGCAGCTGTTCGCCCACTTCCACGATGTCGCCGGCAGCGAATTCCTCGTCCCGATGATCATCACGATGCCTTCGCTGTGCATCGCGCTTTTCGCCCCGGCCGCCGGCTGGGTCGCCGATACCTGGGGCCGCCGTCCCTTGCTCATCGTCTCCACGCTGGTTTATGGCGTGGTGGGTGTGTTGCCCTTTCTGCTCACGGACCTTTATTCCATCCTCGCGGCCCGCTTCGCCATTGGCGTCGCGGAAGCGGGCATCCTTTCCTGCCAGAACACCTTGATGGGCGACTACTTTGAAGGCAAGGCCAGACAGCATTGGTTGGGCATGCTGAGCTTCGTGGGCCCCGTGATCGCGACGATCTTCATGCTGGCCGGCGGTCGCCTGGGTGCCTGGGACTGGCGCGGACCTTTCCTGCTCTACCTCATCGGCCTGCCCATCACCCTGTGGGTAGTCCTTGCGGTATTCGAACCCCAGGCACGTGCCAAGGACGAGTCCACCGTAGCTGCCGGACCCTTCCCTTGGGCTGCCGCTCGTCTCGTGGCCGTGGTGACCATCGCCATCGCCGTGGTGTATTACGTGCAAGCGGTCCAGCTCGGCCGCATGTTCGGTGACCACGGTGTCGAGTCGCCGGCGAAAATCAGTCTTTACGTGGCACTGGTAAGCTGCGGCGTCTTCACCGGTGGACTGTTGTTCTCGAGGCTCTCCGGCCTTTCAACCGCTTCCCGCTTCGCGCTCGTCTTGCTGACGATGGGTGTTGGTTATGTGGGAATGGGTCTGGCCCCGACGGCCACGGCAGCCATTCCTTTCGGCTTCATTGCCCAGTTCGGCAATGGCATCACGCTGCCAACGCTTATTTCCTGGGCGTTGACGAAATTCGAGTTCGAAAATCGCGGGCGCGGCATGGGATTGTGGAGCGGGTGCTTCTTCATCGGCACCTTCCTCAGCCCGCCGATTGTCACTTTGGTTGGCAAGTTTGCAGGGACTTTCCTGCAGACCGTCGCTGCCGTGGGCGCTTTCTGTGTCGTCGCCGCCGTGGTGGTTTGGGCGCTGGGCCGACGCCAAACACCCGTGAGCAGCTGACAATCTCAATTCGAGGTTGCCGGAATTTCCACGCAAGCGCCGAACGGAATTTTCTCCGCCGGCACATGGGGCGGCGTCAGCAGCCACAGCACGGGTGAAGGCGGCTTCGATTTGGGAAAGGTGCCCATGCCATCCGTGGCGTAAAGCAGGATGGCATCGGGCGCCTCGCGGGCGAGCCAGTCGAATACCGGACGGAAATCCGTGCCGCCGCGGCCTTTCATCTTCATGCGCCTGGGCACTTCCACGCCATCCATGGCTTCGAACACGCGTACCTCCTGAATGGCGGCGTCCGCCTGGAGCAAAGTGACGCGGCAGGGAAACGCTTCACGGAACGCAGCCAATTCGCCGAGCAGCTTGGCCAGGGTTTCGTCATCCATGGAACCGGAAGTGTCGATGGCGAATACCACTTCGCCGGGAGCTTCCACCCCCAACGACGGCAAGAACAGCCCGCGGTGCAGATGCTTCTTGTTGAAGGGAAAACTGGACCAGTCCGACTTGAGGCGGTCCGTCAGCCATACCCGCAACAAGGCGCGCCAGTCGATGCGGGACTTTTGCAGCGCCCCGAGCTCGCGCTGAAAAGCTCCGGCACCGGAACCTTGAAGTTTCGCGCTGATTTCCGCGGCCATCTCGGCGCGAATTTCCCGCACGCGCTCGATATCGGGGGCATCGCCCGTCCGCAGAGGGCGCACCGCTGGATGGTCGGGGCTCACCAGATCCGTCCCGATGCCCGGAACGATTCCGGATTCGGAGTCGGCATCGCCGCCCCGCGGAGTGCGACGAATGGAATGCTCGCCCTTCGCCGGCAACTGCTCGTAGATTTGTTCGGCGGTCTGGCCGGCAAAGATGGCATCCGCCATGCCGTCTGCCGGCAAACGAAACCCTTGCTCCAGCAGCAACAAGTTGATGGCGTGGTCGCAGGCGATATTCCAACGGTGTGGGTCGCGGCCTTGCCGGCGTTCACCGTGCCCGAACACCACATGCAGCACTTCGTGTGCGAGCAAGCCGCGGGTTTCGTGGGAACCGAGGCCGTGTACCCATTTCGGGTTGTAGAAGAGGTGATAGCCATCCGTGGCGGCAGTGGAGCACCACTCGGCATCTTGCACCGGCAACAGCGGCAGGCGCAGCACGGCAGACGCCAGAAACGGCTTCGACAAGGCAAGCCGAATACGGGCGCGCTGTACCTGCAGCGCGACCGCCTCAGCCGAGTAGGAGCTGGCCATGGCTCTTCAGGAAAGCTTTGTAACCCGGTTCGCGAACGAAAGCCGGACTGGCTTTCAGCATGTCGCGCGCCATCACGACGGCGAATTCCGGCGGCAGCCGGCCCAACAAGCGCGCGGCAGCCTTCGCCACCGCAGCGTCCTTGCCGTGATAAGCAAACCAGGACGTGATGACATAGATTTCGTCGAGCCCGCTCGGCAACGCTGCCCCTTCCGGGTCGGCGACGATGGCGCGCAGCTGGTCTTCCTGCAGTGCTTGCTTGGCGAATTTCACGAATTCCACGGCCGGCCCTTCGCCGATGATGCCGGGGAGAACGTCCCGACATTGGGCGACGCCACCGAAACGCTTCACTACATCCGAAACCATTTCCCAGGAGCGTGGCGTCGCGAACGCGGCGCTGTCGCCGGGTTCTTCTTGCAGCAAGGTGGGACGAACACCAAGGAAACCGACTACCAGCGGTGTGATCTGGTTGTCCAAGGCCCAAGACCGCCAGTCGTCGATGTCCGTTTCGAATTGCAGGTGCACGAAACGGTTGGCCAAGGCACTGGACATGCGGAAGGTGACGGCGCGGTCTTGCGCACGGTTGCCCGCCGCGACAATCCACCAGCCGTCGGGGAGCTCGTATTCGCCGACTCGACGGTCCAGCACCAGTTGGTAAAGGCTTGCCTGCACCATAGGCGGCGCGGCGTTGATTTCATCCAGAAACAAGATGCCGGGCCGTTGCCCCGCCTTGGGCAAGAACGACGGCGGACACCATACGGCTTGCCCTTCCTGGATGGCGGGAATACCGCGCAAGTCGGTCGGGTCCAGAAGCGACGCGCGAAGATCTACCACGGGCAGTGAACGACGACGTGCGATGGAATGCACGAGCGAGCTCTTGCCGACGCCCGGCGGACCCCAGATGAACGACGGCCAGCGCTGGTCGAGCAAGGACTCAAGCACGGTATGGAGGCGAGACGGTTTCATGCGTGGAGGTTTCCTTCAGCAGTCGGCAAGGGGCTGTACGAGTGCGCCTGTGTTCACCAGCCAGATGAGCGGGTCCGTGGCAGCAAACCAGGAATAGCGCCGCGTCAGCGGTTCCATG
>JBEGRA010000427.1:0-5311 GCA_041180705.1 Pseudomonadota bacterium
TCGTGCCTTATCAGGAAGGTGAGGTTCGCCTGTTCCGCAAGGAGCCTTTGTCGGCGGGCAGCCCCGTGCGTGCGCAAATTCTCGCCACCGTTCACCAGCAAGGTGCGGGTTCCGGCGAGGCGCCTGAAACGGCGACCGCTGGTGCTGCACCGGTGGCTACCGCGGCGCCCGCGCAGCCTCTGCCAGCCCCCAAGGCGTTCGTTCTGTGTGGTGCTTGCCATACGGTTTCCACGACCGGTGAACACTCCATCGGGCCAAACCTGCGTGGCGTCGTCGGGCGTCCTGCGGGCACCGCGCCTGGCTTCGGCTACTCGAAGGCCATGCGCGAGTCCGGCATCGTCTGGACGAAGGCCGAGCTGGAAGCGTATTTGACCAATACCGGGGCGAAGGTGCCCGGCACGCTGATGGCCATCAGCGGCTTGCCCAACCCGGATGATCGCAAGGCCGTCATCGAGTATCTCGAAAGCCTCGCTCCTGCTACTGCTGCCAAGTAAAGCCGCCCCGGCGACAGGGAAACCCAACCATGACGAAGTTTGTTGTTTCTCTTCCGCTGTCTCGTCTGCTGGCGGCGTCCTTTCTTGGGTGTGCCGCGTTGCTTGCGGGCTGTGGGCAGGACCCCGCCACCAAGAAGTCCACCGACTGGAACTTGATCGGTGGTAACGACTACGAGCAGCACTTCAGTGACCTGAACCAGATCAACGCCAGCACGGTAGGGAAGCTGGGCTTGAAGTGGTACGTGGACATGCCTACGCGTGATGGGCTCGTGGGTACGCCGATGGTGGCGAATGGGGCTGTGTTCCAAAGCGGTGGCATGGGCAAGGCCTGGGCTCACGATATCCGTACCGGCAAGCAGCTCTGGGAATTCGATGCACAAGTGCAGTTCCCCATGCCCGTGGTCGCGTCCTGGGGCACGCGGGTCAGCCGCGGCGTCACGCTGTGGGGTGACAAGGTATTGAAGGCCAGCGGCGATTGCCGGCTGTTCGCGCTGGACCAGAAGACCGGCGGCAAGCGCTGGGAAAATCAGGTTTGCGACGTCGCCGAATACAAGGCGACCCCGGGTGCCCCCCGCGTCGGCGATGGCAAGGTATTCATCGGCACCGCGAACTCCGACTTCGGCGTCGGGCGTGGTTACGTGGATGCCTACGACATCGCGAGTGGAAAGCGCTTGTGGCGCTTCTACACCATGCCCGGAGACCCGGCGAAGGGCTTCGAGGACAAGGCCATGGAGATGGCGTCCAAGACCTGGGGCGAAGGCTACTGGAACAAGGTCGGCGGCAACAGCACTTGGGATGGCATTACCTACGACCCGCGCACCAAGCTGGTGCTGATTGGTGTCGACGGCCCGTCTCCCGTAGACCCCACGCTGCGTGGCAAGGGGGCGGGAGATGAGTTGTTCAGCAACGCGATTGTCGCGGTGCGTGCGGACACGGGCGAGTACGTGTGGCATTACTCCACTACGCCCGGTGACGGCTGGAATTTTTCCGCCACCCAACCCGTGGTTCTCGCGGATTTGGATATCAATGGCGTGAAGACGCCGGTCGTGATGCTCGCGCCCAAGAACGGTTTCTTCTACGTGTTCGATGCCCGAACCGGCAAACTCGTGAACGAGCCGAAGCCGATTGTTCCGGTCAACTGGGCCTCGGGTATCGACATGAAGACGGGGCGGCCCATCCGGCGCCCCGACGCCGATTACTGGAACAAGGGCAAGGCGGGCGCAGTGATCATGCCGAGCGTCCTCGGCGCTCACAATTGGATGCCCATGAGTTTCAGCCCGAAGACGGGCCTCGTGTACATCCCGGTTCTGGACGCGCCCTCGTGGCTCTACTCCGACCCGGCCAACAAGGTCGCGCAGTCCGGTGCGGACCAGTACTGGGGTTTGAAGAACGGGCATTGGAAGGGGAGCCTGCTGGCTTGGGACCCCATCCGTCAGGAAAAGCGCTGGGAAGTCACTACCGGCCGTCCTTATCAGGGCGGAACGCTGGTCACCGCCGGCGGCGTGGTCTTCCAGGGACACACCGATGGGCACTTCGTCGCCTACGACGCAGCCACGGGCAAGGAACTGTGGAACTACGACACCGGCTCGGCCATTCTGGGCGCGCCCAGCACCGTTCTGGTCGACGGCGAGCAGGTCGTGGTGGTCCCGGTCGGCTCGGGTACGACGTCCGCGTTGGGCTTTGCCCCGTTGTTGGCTGACGGTGCCACTTCGGGCCCGGCGCGCTTGCTGGCCTTCGCCATCGGCGGCAAGGCGGATATGCCCATCGAGAAACACCAGCCGGTTCCTTTGCCGAAGCCGTCGGAGCCCCGCCCGTCTGCCGCGCTGGCCACGGCCGGTCAGATTGTCTGGAACTCCAATGGCTGTGAAATCTGCCACGGCGTTCACGCCATTGGTGGTATCGGTTCCGTGCCGGACTTGCGGCGTATCAGCCCGGCCCGTCTGGCCATTTTCTCGGAGATTGTCCGAGGCGGCGCCCTGAAGGCGAGTGGCATGCCAGTGTTCGCGGATTCCATCAAGGAAGAAGATCTGCCCGCCCTGAAGGCCTTCCTGATTCAGGAAGCCTGGCGGGGCTACGACGCCGAGAACGGGGCGGCTGCCAAGCAGTAGCCGTCCCAAGGGGCGCGCCTCGATTTTTCGACGCGCCCCCGTTCTGCACCGCGTTTCCCGCGTTTTCTCCCCCCTCTAAAACCCGGTGGTTGCCCGACGGCTGTCCTCGACGAGGACATGCCGTCTCCACTTTCTGCGGGCGGATAAGAATGGTTGACGGATAACACAACAGTCGTTATGTTTTGGTGGGTTTCGTTAACGAACTGTCGGGGGGTATTCGTCATGCATAAAATCAATTTGAATTCCTTGTCGCGGACCTTGTCCGTGGCGATCTCTGCGGTGTTGGGGCTTGCTGGAGCGTTGCAGCCTGCTGCTGCTTGGGCCGAGGAACAAGCGGTCAATGCAGCAGAGGGCGGCCTTGAAGAAGTGGTGGTCACCGCCCAGCGTCGCGAGCAGCGCTTGCCGGATGTAGGCGTGTCTGTCACGGCGCTCTCGAGCGATGCCTTGCGCACGCTGGGCGTGGTCGACTCGCGCGATCTGGTCAAGGCGGCACCGGGCGTGCAGCTGGAATCGACCGCGGGTGGTGGGGTGAACGCCTTCCTTTCCATCCGTGGTATCTCGCAGTCGGACTATTCGGCGAATCAGGAGTCACCGAACTCCATTTATCTCGATGAAGTCTATTTGAGCTCACCCAACGCCGCGGCCTTCACGATGTACGACCTGCAGCGCGTGGAAATTCTGCGTGGCCCGCAGGGAACCCTGTTCGGCCGCGCCTCCAGCGGCGGTCTGGCGAGCTTCATTACCGCTCGCCCGGGCAAGGACTGGTCCGGCTATGCAGAAGCTGGCTATGGAAGCTACAACAACCTGTGGGCGGAAGCTGCGGTGGGCGGTCCGCTGTCCGAAGGCGTGCGCTTCCGCGTTTCCAGTCGCATCGAAAATGCCGACGGGTGGTTCCAGAATGGCCTGCCAGGGGGCAAGGACACGTACGAGAAAAAGTTCGCCGGCTTCCGCGGACAACTCGAAGCGGACCTGACCGATCGTCTGACGGCGCGCCTCTCGGTCAGTTTCGACCGCAATCCGAGTCACCGTGAAGGTGCCTATCGGCGCGTCGCCTATGCTTACGACGCCAACCACCAGCCCTATCTGACGCCAAACGCCCCGGTGGCCTCGACGGGGTATGTGAACCCCTACAAGCAATTCAACAAGAGCGACTTCAACGATTATGGTCGGCTGGGCAACACACGCATTTCGCCGACTCTGTACCTGACGTACGATCTTGGCGACGCAACCATTTCGTCGATCACGAACTACACCAAGTTCAAGTTCAACTACGAGGAAGACTGCGACGGATCCGCTGTCAACTTCTGTGACTTCGGCTATGGCCAGAATCTCGACCAGTACTCGCAGGAATTGCGCTTGAACGGCTCGGCCGGTGCTCTGACCTATACCGCAGGCGCGTATTTCCTGAAGATCGATCAGGTCATGCCGCAGTTCTTCAAGTATCCCGTGTACCACAACACTCCTTATGGCTTCAGCGATACGAATATCGTCAAGCAAAATCAGGACTCGTGGGCCGTCTTCGGTCAGTTGGAGTATCAAGTCGCGGACAACCTTTCCGTCACGACTGGCCTGCGTTACACCCATGAAACGAAGGACTTCGATTCCAAGGCGTATCTGCAGGAGTACGGCGTCATCTTCGATCCGGAAATCCTGTACAGCGACTTCTCCCGGGCTACTGTCGGGAGTCGCTCGCGGCAATCAGAAGGGCTCGTGACCGGCAAGATCCAATTGGATTTCAAGCCCAACGATCACACGTTGGTTTATGCCGGAATCTCGCGTGGCGCCAAGCCGGGCGGGTTCAACACGAACTTGTCATTGTCCATTCCGGATTCTCTGGTCCCCTTCAGGAGCGAGCACCTTCTCGCTTACGAGGGTGGGCTCAAGACGGAGTTGCTGGACAATCGCCTGCGCGTGAACGCCAGTGCCTTCTACTACGACTACACCGACTTCCAGGGCTTCACGTTCGTCACCCCGCAGAGCTTCGTCGGAAATTACGACGGCTATTTCTACGGTAGCGAACTGGAAATAACTACGGCCCCGGTGCGCAACTTCGAGGTCAGCCTGGCCGCTTCGTATCTGAAGACCAAGCTGCACGATGTCGGCACAGTGGATAACGGCATCATCGACCAGGAGAGCATCATGGCTCCCCGGCTGACGATGTATGGTCAGGTCACCAAATCCTTCGATCTGGCCTTTGGCAAGCTCTCGCTGAACTGGAATGGCAATTATCTTGCCAGTCGCTTTGCCTCCATCGACAACAGCCCGATGAATCGAGTGCCGGCGGTGTTCATGCATAGCGCTCGCGCTACGCTGTCGCTCGACGAGCAGAATGTCGAGGTTGCTCTGTTCGTGAACAACATCGGCAACAAGGCCAAGATAGGCTGGGTGCAGCGCGGTTCGGATGGCGTCATTTACGCCTACGACAAGCCGCGGTGGTTTGGTGTGTCGGTACGCAAGGCGTTCTGATTCAGCGGACCCAAGACCGGTTCGGGGGTGGCGGCGAGGCTACCCCCGGCCGGCAAAAACTGGAGAATTCCATTGCGCAAGCTCGTTCCGTTCCTGCTCGCTCTGCTGGTTGCCGCTTGTGGCGGAGGCGCACCTGCCAACACCGACTGGGAGTTTCTGGGTAACAGCCCGGAGATGCAGCATCATGCTGCCCTTGCCCGGATCGACCGCAGCAATGTGGGCACGCTTGATCTCGCGTGGTGG
>JBEGRA010000428.1:0-4156 GCA_041180705.1 Pseudomonadota bacterium
TGCTGCCACTGGCGACAACCTCGACCGCGTGGGCCATGCGCAAGCTGGGCAGACGCTGGCAGAAACTGCATCGCCTCGCCTACGCCACCGCCACGCTCGGCGTGCTGCACTTCGCCTTGCAAGTGAAGAAAGACCTGACCGAACCACTGCTCTACGCGGCCGTACTCGCCGGCCTGCTCGGCTGGCGTCTTTGGAAGCAACGAAAATCCGCCTGACCGCGACGAGGCCCTTGCGGCCCGAAAGTCGGCTTCAGCAGGCCTCGAACTCGCCCTTCTCCAGATTCTTTCGAACTTTCCCGGCAGCGAAAAATCTGCCGTTCATCGCGATATACACGCCCACCGGCAGTACCTGAACGAAGGCTAGCGCGCTTCCCAAATTGAACAGCCCATCGGAGCTTCCGAACTTGTAGGGCACCATCGCCCCCGTCAGCACGATGGTCTGATCGACATTGCGTTCGCGCAGGTATTCAGCGGTAGCGGCCATGGTATCCGTACCATGGGTAATCACGACACGGCGGTTCCCGGACGCCCGGCACGCCGCGTGAACGACTTGACGATCGGCCTCGGTAAACTCGAGGCTGTCCTTCATCATCAGGGTCTGTATGTCCAACGACAGCCGACTTCTTCCAAGCGACAACATCTCGTGCAGATGCGTCTCCTTGAAGAACAGGCGCCCGGTCAGCTCGTCATATTCCTTGTCGAAGGTACCACCGGTTACCAGCAGCTTGATCGCCTGTTCCATCGGGCCACTCCACGAAATCCCTGTGCGACCCCATGGAGCTATTCCACAGGCCCAGACTCAGCCCCGCGCCGCGGCGATATCCGCGCCCTCGCGCAGGGCGCGCAGCTTCATCCACGTCACCTTCGGGTCGATCTTGCCGTAACCGGCGAAGGTGCCGAAGCCGCAGTCCGTGCTCGCCATGACGCGATCATTGCCGACAATGGCCGTGAAGCGCTCGATGCGCTGCGCGATCAGCTCCGGGTGCTCCACGTAGTTGGAGCAGGTATCGATCAAGCCTGGCGCGAGGATGCGGTCGTCACCCACACCGGCATCTCGCCACACCTTCCACTCATGCTCGTGGCAGGGGTTGGCTGCCTCGAACAGCAGCGTGCTCGGGCGCGCCTTCAGCAAGGTGCCGATGATCTTCTCGAGCGGGATGTCGTGGTTATGGGGCCCTTCATAGTTGCCCCAGCAGATATGCATGCGCAGACGCTTCGGGTCGATGTTCGCCGTGGCGGCGTTCAAGGCCTCGACGTTCTGCTCGATACGGCGCAGGAACGCCGGCTCATCAAGGTCTTGATAGCCCGTATGCCGCGACATCGCGAGGTCCGGGCAGTCCAGCTGCAAGTCGAAGCCGGCAGCCACGATGGCCTCGTATTCCGGGCGCATGGCGGCGACGAGGTCCGCGAGGTAGGCCTCGTGCGAGGGATAAAAGGCGTTCGGCTGGAACGCCGTGATGAGGCCCGGCGAGGCGGCATTCATGAAACCACGGACACCAGCGCCGTTGCGTTGCATGGCCAGCGTGAAGCGACGGATGTCGTCTTCGAGCGGCTGCATGTCCTTGATGCGCACTTCCCCGATGCACGAAGCGCGCGTGAATTCCTGCTCGCCCATGAGCGCCGTCATCTTCTGGCGGAACTCCGGCAGCGGCGCCAGGTCCAGCGCGGGCTTGCGGGGGCTGTGGCCACCGAAGCCCGTGAGCCGCTCGATGATGTAGGTGGAATAGCCCACCTTGCCCAGTTCACCGTCACTGACCACCGACACGCCGGCAGCGACCTGCTGGCGCACCGCCTCATCGACGGCCGCCTGCACCACGCGGTCGAACTCCGCGGCATCGTAGGGCTCGCCCTTGTCGCGGGCGAGCAGCAAGGGGGTGAGAGCGGAGCCGCGCGGCAGGCTGCCAACGTGGGTAGTGGAAATCTGCGTCATCGTGAGGCTCCGTTCGGTACTAGGGGCAAGGCCGTGGCCATGGTCAGGGCCGTGGCCACGGCTGGAGGCAGCGTGAAACGATCAGACCAGCGCCGCGTTCACGACGCGAGCCTGAGTGTATTCCAGCAGGCCAGCCTCGCCGAGCTCGGCGCCGAGGCCCGACTGCTTCGCACCGCGGAACGGGATGGCAGCATCGATCGCCAAGTGCTGGTTCACCCAAATGGTGCCGCTGTCCACCTGCGCCGCAATCTCCATGGCGCGGTTCACGTCCTTGCCCCACACGGTTCCGGCCAGACCGAACTCGGACTGATTGACGGTGGCCACGACTTCGTTGACGTCCGTGTAGGGCAGCACGGGAAGGATGGGGCCGAACTGCTCCTCGGCGACGATACGCGACGTCTCGGGGATGTCGCGCACGATGGTCGGACGGATGAAGTAGCCCGGACGGTTCAGCGTGGTGCCACCGGCGATGATGTTGCCGTTGGCCTTGGCGTCCGCGAGGAACTCCTTCAGCTTCTCGTACTGCATCTTGTTCTGCACCGGGCCGATCTGGGTACCCGGCTTGTCGCCATCGTCCACGACGGCGGCATCCGCCAGGCGAGCCAGTTCGCCGCACACGCCGTCGTACAGCGAGGCAGGAATGTAGGCGCGCTTCACGGCCACGCAGATCTGACCCGCGTTCAGCGTGGCACCGAAGAACAGCTTGCCGGCCACTTCGATGGGGTCCACGTCGTCCAGCACGATGGCTGCGTCGTTGCCGCCGAGTTCCAGCGTCACGCGCTTCACGGTGTCGGAGGCGCTCTTCATGACCTTGCGGCCGGTAGCCGTAGAACCGGTGAAGGCTACCTTGGCTACATCCGGGTGGGCGGTCAGCACGCCGCCGAGGTCGTTGCGGTCGCACACGACATTGAACACGCCCGGCGGCAGGATTTCATTCGCGATGGTGGCGAACAGCAGCGTGGTGAGCGGCGTGGTCGGGGCCGGCTTCGACACCATGGTGTTGCCCGCGAGCAGGCACGGACCCAGCTTGTTCATCAGGAGGATGAGCGGGAAGTTCCACGGGGTGATGGAGGCCACCACGCCCAGCGGTGCACGGTATTCCACGACGCGGTTTTCCGGGGTCTCGCGGATGACCTTCGGCTCCAGCTTCATGTCCACGAACGCCTTCAGCGTGAACACGGAACCGATGACTTCGAAGGCCGCCTGGTCGAGGGGCTTGCCCTGCTCCGCCGTGAGCAGCTTCGCGAACTCGTCCTGACGGGCCATGAGGGCATTCGCCAACTGGTCCACCAACTGGCCACGCTCGGCGACGGTACGGCGCGACCACGCCGGGAAAGCAGCCTTGGCGGCGGCAACGGCCGCGTTCACCTGGGCAACGTCGGCCACCGGGCAGGCCGCGACGGGCTTTTCGGTGGCCGGATTGATGACATCCACCGTGCCACCGGCACCGTCCACGAATTCACCGTTGATGAGCAGTTTGTAGGCCGACATGAAAGGCTCCAGGCAGCAAAATGGAAGAGAAAACGAATGATAACGTTCGTTATCGATTATACAAGCGGCGGGCTACCCATCGCAGCGCCCGCCCGCCGGTAAATTTGCTGGCGTCAGTGCGCCGTCTGGCCGCCGTCGATGATGAACAACGAGCCGTTGATGAAGCTGGCCGCTTCGGAGCACAGGTGCAGCACCGTCCCAGCCACTTCTTCCGGCTGCCCGGCACGGCCACTGACGTTCTGGGCAAAGAACGCCGCCTTGAACTCCTCGCTGTCAGCCCAGGCCTGCGTCATCGGCGTGACGATGAAGCCGGGGCCGATGGCGTTCACGCGAATGCCGCGCTGGGCATATTCGATGGCAGCGGCTTTCGTCAGGCCGACCACGCCGTGCTTGGCCGCCACGTAGGACGCCATGTTCGGGTCCGCCACGACGCCGGCCACGGAGGCCGTATTCACGATGGCACCGCCGCCGTGCGCGAGGAAATGGCGAATCTGCGCCTGCATGCAGAAGAACACGCCCTTGAGGTCCACGGCGAGGATTCGCTCCACGTCTTCCGGCGGCATCTCGTGCATGGGCATGGGCGGCGGAAGCACACCGGCATTGTTGAAAGCGGCGTGCAACCCACCGAAGTGACGCAGGCAGGCTTCAACAAGGCGGGTGCCGTCTTCAGGGCGGCTGACATCGGCCATTTCCCAGACCGCCTTGCCACCGGCGGCAACGATGAGTTCCACGGTGT
>JBEGRA010000429.1:0-3236 GCA_041180705.1 Pseudomonadota bacterium
TCCGCCAGTGGCAATTCACGCTGGTGCTGTTCGGCTTGTTGGTGGCCGTGGGTCTCAACAGCTATGTGAACATGCCACGGGCGGAGGACCCGTCTTTCTCCTTCCCCGCCGTCACCATCACGCTCGGTTACCCCGGCGCAGACCCGGCCGAAGTGGAGCGCTTGCTCATCGACCCCATCGAGGAGGCGATGAACGAACTGGACGACGTGAAGAAGGTCGTCAGTTTTGCCAATGACGGCCTCGGGCTCGTGCACATCGAGTTCCACTATGTGGGCGACCCGGAAAAGAAGCAGGACGAAGCCATCCGCGAGTTCAACCGGCTGCGCCCACAGCTGCCGGCGGACTTGAATTACGTCGATATCCGCCGCGCGGGTCCGGCGCGCGTGAACATCCTGCAAGCGGCACTGGTGAGCGACGCAGCCCCCTGGCGCGAGTTGGAGAAGTGGGCCGGCGAACTCGAAGACCGCCTGGAGCGCGTGCCTGGCGTACGCCAGTCCGAAAGCTGGGCTTACCCGAAGTCGGAAATTCGCATCGCGGTGGACTTGGACCGGCTTGGCCGCACTGCGGTGACGCTGCAGCAACTGGCAACTGCGGTGCAGGCAGAGAACACCAGCATTCCCGGCGGTGCCGTGGACGCGGGTGCGCGCCGCTACGACCTGAAGACCACGGGGTCCTTCCGTTCTTTGCAGGAAATCGAGAACACCGTGGTCGGCGCATCGCGCGGACGCATCGTGCGCCTTGCCGATGTAGCCACCGTTTCCTGGGCCACCGGCGAACACACTTATCTGGGGCGCTACAAAGGCCAGCGCGCAGTGTTCATCACTGCCAGCCAGAAAGACAACCAGAACATCTTCAAGGTACGTGCCGGCATTGACGCGGTTTTCGATGCCTACGAAAAGGACTTGCCGCAAGGTATCCGTCTTGAGCGCGGCTTCGACCAGTCGCGCAACGTGGACCGCCGCCTGACGCGTCTGGGCCATGACTTCGCCATCGCCATCGGGCTGGTGCTGGTCACCTTGTTGCCGCTGGGCTTGCGCGCGGCCGGTGTGGTCATGCTGTCCATTCCGCTGTCGCTGGCCATGGGGCTCTCGGCGCTGTATTTCTCCGGCTTTTCGCTGAATCAGTTATCCATTGCCGGCTTCATCCTCGCGCTGGGTTTGCTCGTGGACGACAGCATCGTCGTCGTGGAGAACATCGCGCGCTTCATTCGCATGGGTCACAGTCGGCGCGAAGCAGCCATCCTTGCCACGGACCAGATAGCCCTGGCCGTGCTCGGCTGCACCGCGACGCTGCTCTTCGCCTTCCTGCCACTGCTCTTCCTGCCGGAAGGCCCGGGCGCCTTCATCCGCTCGCTGCCGGCCGCAGTAATGATGACGGTCATCGCCTCGATGCTGGTGGCTTACACCATCATCCCGTTCCTTTCCTCGCGCCTCCTGCGGAATCCGGGTCCACCGACCGGGGGACGCATGGAACGTTTCGATGCGCTGGCCGACCGATTGCTGCACGGAACCATGCGCACCATCCACCGCATCTACGGGCCGGCACTGAAGTGGGCATTGGCAAGGCCGAAACGCACGCTGACGGTTGCCGGCGCGGTGTTCTTTGCCTCCATCGCTCTCATTCCGGTCATCGGTGTCAGCGTCTTCCCCACGGCCGACGTGCCGCAGTTCCTGATACGCGTCAACGCGGCAGACGGCGCCAGCCTGGCGGAAACGGACCGTGCCCTGCGGTTCGTGGAGGACGAACTCGGACATCACCCGGAGATCAAGCGGTGGTTCACCAATGTGGGCCATAGCCAGCCGTTCATCTACTACAACACCTTCCCGACCGGCACTTCGGCGGACCTGGGTGAAGTACTGGTTGAGCTGCACGCCTTCGACCCGCGCCGTTCGCCCAAGCTTTTCGACGAGTTGCGCGAGAAGTTTCGCAGCTACGCTGGCGCGCGCATCACCGTGAAGCAGTACGAGAACGGCCCCCCCGTTGATGCGCCCGTCGCTATCCGCGTCACTGGCCCCGAACTGGGTACGCTGCGCCGCCTGGCCGGTGAACTTGAAGTAATGATGAAACAGCAGCCGGGGCTGCGCGATGTAAACAACCCGCTGTACCTGCGCCGCACCGATCTCAACCTCGGAATCGATCCGTCCAAGGCAGCGCTGCTCGGCGTGTCTTCGGTCGAGGCAGACCGCACGGTGCGTGTGGCCGTGGCTGGCCAGCCGCTTGGCCGCTTCCGCGAGTCCGATGGCGACGAACATCCCATCGTGCTGCGCCTTCCCTTCGAAGAACGTCCGACGCTGGCGATGCTGCAGCAGATACGCGTGAACACCGTGACGGGGCAGCAAGTTCCGCTGTCTGCCATCGCTTCTCCGCATTTCGAAAGCGCCCCCAACGTCATCAATCGCTACAACCGCGAGCGGCAAGTGACTGTCTCCGCTTTCACGCGCACTGGCTATACCACCGACAAAGTCACCCGTACGCTGCTGAAGCAAATGGACAAGGACTTTGCCTTGCCTCCCGGCTATCGCATCACGGTGGCTGGCGAGAGAGAAGCACGCGAAGAGGCCTTCGGCGGCATCGGCACCGCGTTCCTGGTAGCCGCGTTCGGCATCATGGCCGTACTGGTACTGGAGTTCGGCAGCTTCCGCTCCACGCTCATCGTGGCCACGGTGGTGCCGCTGGGCGTCACTGGTGCCTTGCTGGCACTCCTGGTGACCGGCTACACGCTGTCGTTCACGGGGCTCATCGGCTTGCTGGCGCTGCTCGGCATCGAGATCAAGAACTCCATCCTGCTGGTGGACTTCACCAACCAATTGCGCGCCGAGGGCGCGGGCCTCGATGAAGCCATCGAGCAGGCGGGCGAGATTCGCTTCTTCCCCATCCTGCTCACCTCGGCCACTGCCATCGGCGGCCTGATGCCGTTGGCAGTGCAGGGCTCGCTGCTGTACTCGCCGCTGGCCGTGGTCATCATCGGCGGCTTGCTGTCGTCCACGCTGTTGGCCCGGTTGGTAACCCCGGCCATGTACAAGCTGCTGCCACCCGAAGTGAAACTCAAGTCGTTGGCGCCGTAAGACATGAAGAGTCGCGAGCCTTGTGGGAGGCAGCTTTTTGCCGACGGGAACAGTCTCGCTTCTTGTGGGAGGGAGCTTGCTCCCGACAGTGGGAGTCGCGAGCAAGCTCGCTCCCACAGGGGCCTCCCGAAGTTCTTTGTGGGAGCGAGCTGTGTGGGAGCGAGCTTGCTC
>JBEGRA010000430.1:0-3443 GCA_041180705.1 Pseudomonadota bacterium
CCATCAGCAGCAGCGCGGTGAAGGTGGTGGGGGTGATGACCGCCTTGTCCAGCAGGATGTTGGCGAAGATGATCATGATGAGCGCCTTCGTCTGCAGCAGCCAGCCGATGAGCGAAGCTTCGCCGGGGGCCCAGCCGAGCAGCTTGCCGGCAATGCGCAGACCCAGCAGTTTTCCGGCCACGGCCGCGGCCAGCAGCGCGCCAGCGGCCAGGAATACCTGGGCGCCACCCGCTTCCCATTGCGTCCGCAAGCCAGTGCTGAGGAAAAACACGGGCATCATCACCAGCAGAACGTGATGTCGCAGCTTGTCGAGTGACTCGCGATCGAACCACTCGCTATCCGTGACGGCCCCCGCCAGAAAGGCGCCGACCATGAAGTGCAGGCCCGACCAGTCCGCGCCCAAGGCTACCAGTGCCAACCAGATGAGGCTGGCGTACCAACGGTCGCTGGAAGGAAGCCGGCGCATTCCCCAGCGGAATACCACCACCAGCAAGGCGAAGGCCGCGAGGAATGCAGCCTGTCGGCCCATGCGTTGCCAATCCATGAGGATGATCGCCAGCACCCCCCAGATGGCAATGTCGTCGAGGCTCGCGTAACGCAGAATGCGCTGCCCCAGGGGCTGCCGGAGCACGGCGAGTCTCTCGAGGAACAAGACGAGGATGGGCAGCGCGGTGACGGCACAGGCCATGCCGACGCCCAGTACGAACTGCCATGGCGCCGCGCTCGTTCCCATCCACGTGGCGGCGGTGGCCAAGCCGGTATCTGTCGACACCAGCATTGCCCCGACGCCGGCACCGGCGAGCAAGGGGACGACCAAAGCGAGACTTGCAGTGGCGCCGGTCTCGAGTCGCTTCTGCCAGGCGTCGCGCAGGTCGAGTTCCACACCCGCGAGCCAGACAAACAGCATGACAGCCCACCACGCGATGCCGTTCAGCGACTGCACCACCTTCGGATTGAAGACGAAGGCGTAGTAGTCCGGGTAGACCGCTCCGAGGACGCCGGGCCCGAGCAGGATGCCGCCGACGATCTGCACGACAACCAGCGGTGCCCAGTAGTCCGTCCGCCCGAGACGCCACAGCAAGTAAGGCGCCGTGAAGATGATGAGCAGGGCAATGAGGAAGATTTCGGTGGTGTTCATCGTTGCACTGTTTGCAGCAGGGTGAACGAAGCGCTGCGTTGGAGGTTCGGGTTGTCCTAGAGCGAGCGCAAAGCTGTCAGGTACCGCTGCTCATCCGGGGCTACGCCTTGACGCTGTGCCTCCCAGAGGGCCGCTCCGAGCGGCTCCATCATGCGGTGTTCGGCTTCATGCGCCGTGCCATGGCGTCTCGCCAGGTTTGCATGAATGTCGCGGATGCCGGGCGGGCGGTCCGTGCCGACTTGCTCGCGCAAGGCCAGATGCATGCCCATGTGCAGGAAAGGGTTGCTCTGGCCTTGCTCCGGAGTCCAGTCGCGGTCGAGAGCGTCGGGGGTGAGCAGTGCGTGGTATTCCGGGTGGAGAGCGACCACGTCGGCCACTTGCGCCTGCAGGGGGGTGAGCGGCAGACCGGCAGTATGTCTTTGCCAAGCCTCCAGATACATGCGGCGCAGCGCGTCCCGTTGTTGGTCGTGGAAGACGGGCATCAGCGTGACTCCGGCGCGGGCAGGGCGCCCTTGGCAATGAGTTTCTTGCCATGGCGGCAGAGGTCCGCCACGACGCAGTTGGCGCAGTCGGGCTTGCGTGCCTTGCAAACATAGCGACCATGCAGGATGAGCCAATGATGGGCATCCAGCAGGAATTCTGCCGGTACGCGCTTCAGCAGGGCTTCTTCCACTGCGCGCACCGTCTTGCCCGGCGCCAGCCCGGTGCGGTTGGAGACGCGGAAGATGTGCGTATCCACGGCCATGGTGGGTTGGCCGAAGGCAGTGTTCAACACCACGTTGGCAGTTTTGCGGCCGACGCCCGGCAGTGCCTCGAGGGCGGCGCGCTCGCGGGGCACCTCGCCGCCATGTTCCGCCAGTAATTGGCGGCAAAGCTCGATGACGTTCTTCGTCTTCGCATTGAACAGGCCAATATGTTTGACGTACGGCGTCAGCCCGGCAGCGCCCAGCGCCAAAATGGCGGACGGCGTATTGGCCACGGGGTAAAGCCGCCGGGTGGCGAGGTTCACGCTCTTGTCGGTGGCTTGCGCGGAAAGCACTACGGCCACGAGGAGTTCGAACGGACTGGAGTATTCCAGTTCCGTTTTCGGCGCCGGGTTCAGGGCGCGCAGTCGCGTGAAAAACTCGCGGCGCTGGTCACTGTTCATGTCGGTTCCGCTTCCGCTGCACTGCCCGCGCGCCAACGCTCCGCGCGTTCGGCGAGGGCTTGGGCGCGCTGTTGCTCGCGCTGCTCGCGGCGGAGGTCATGCGCTCGCTGGCGGGCTCGATGGCGCTGCGCTTCCTCGGCGAGAAGGGCCGGGGTGCGTGCCGGAGCACCGGTGGGTTCGAGGCGGATGCAATCCACCGGGCAAGGAGCAATGCAAAGTTCGCAGCCGTTGCAGTCGCTGGCAATAACGGTGTGCAGGAGTTTGCGTGCGCCGACGATGGCATCCACGGGGCAGGCCGGCAGGCATTTCGCGCAGCCGATGCAGACGCTTTCGTCGATGACTGCGATGCGGGGTGGCAGGAATTCGCCGCAGCTCGGGTCGAGTGGCGGGGCGGCTACCCCCAGCGCAGCAGCAAGGCCTGCCAGCGTGGAAGGGCCGCCGGGTGGGCAGCGGTTCGGCGGTGCCTCGCCGCTGGCCATGGCCTCGGCATAGGGCCGACAGCCGGCATAGCCGCAGCGCGTGCACTGCGTCTGCGGCAACAGGGCATCGAGGCGGTCGGCCAGCGTCGCTTCCATGCCAGTGCCTGAGCTTGGCCGGGCGTTACTTGATGAGGCTGCCGGTGACCGCGCCGGCATCCGGCGAGAGCACGAAGATGCCGCCGGCGCCGTTTTCCGCAGCAAGCACCATGCCTTCGCTGGTACCAAACCGCATCTTGCGAGGCTTCAGGTTGGCCACGATGACGACTTGCCGCCCGACGAGTTGCTCCGGCGCGTAAGCCGAGCGAATGCCGGAGAAGATTGTGCGTTCCTGCGTTGCGCCTTCCGCGTTGGTGCCCAAGCTGACGCGTAGCTTCAGCAACTTGTCGGAACCGTCGACTGTCGAGGCTTCGAGCACCTCGGCCACGCGCAGTTCCACCTTCATCAGCGCTTCCATGTCGATCTCGGCGGGACCGGCAGCGGCGCTCTTCTCGGCAGTATCCTTGGCCGAGCCGGCGTCCTTGGGGGAGGCACCCTGCTTGGAAGCACCACCTTCCTTGGAAGAAGCACTCTCCTTGGAAGCGCCACCCTCCTTGGAAGAGCCCCCTTCCTTGTGGGAGCGAGCTTGCGCGCGACTCTTCTCTCCTTCCGCCGTCGGCGGCGCCACCACCAGTTGTGACAC
>JBEGRA010000431.1:0-3422 GCA_041180705.1 Pseudomonadota bacterium
CGCCAGCACGGCTCCCGCCTCCACGCTCTCGAGCTGGTCCGGGTCGCCGAGCAGCACCAGCACGGCCGCGGCTGGCAGCGCCGCCAAGACGGCGTCCATCATTTCCAGATCGACCATCGAGGCTTCGTCGACGAAGAGCACGTCGCAGTCGATGGGGTGCCCAGCATCATGCTTGAACGCGCGCGTACCCGGCCTGGCTCCCAACAAGCGGTGCAGTGTTTGCGCCGGCGGCAGACTTTCCGGACGCACAGCCAACGGCAACGCTTCCCCGAACTGATAAGCAAGTTCACCCAACGCCTTGGTGATGGACTGATGCAGGCGCCCCGCAGCCTTGCCCGTCGGGGCCGCAAGAGCGATACGCAGGCCTGCACCGCCGGAGGGCCCCTGCAGGAGTTGCAGCAACGCGTACAGCCGCGCCGCGGTGTAGGTCTTGCCCGTGCCCGGCCCGCCGGTGATGAGTACCAACTTGCCATTCAGGCCAACTTCGCAGGCCACACGCTGCCAGTCCGTCTCCCCTTCGGCAGAAGGAAACAGACGAGACAGCCATTCGTCCTTCAACGCCAACTGCGCCGACGACCACCCCGGAACGGCATTCGCTCGCAGCAGCAAGTCCCGCGCTACTCGCTGCTCGCAATTCCAGAAGCGGCGCAGATAAAGCCGGTCGTGACGCCAGACCAGGGGCGCCACCTCGGCAGACCCTGCTGGGCGCAGCTCAGGGGAGCAGTCCACCACTGGATGGACGTGCCACGCCGGCACGGCGGCCGTCAGGGAAGCCCACCAATCACGGAGTTCCGCCATGGCTTCCGGTTCGAAACCCAGCAATTCTCCAGTACCGTCCACCAGTTGCGCCACCGGCAAACAACAGTGTCCACGCCCCTCCAGACGCGACACCAGCGCGGCAGCCAGCACCAAGGGGACGGGCGTTGGGGGCGCCAACGCGTGGCCTTCAGGCGGAAGCTGCGCCGGCAGCATGGCGATGAAACGCGCGAACGCAACATCGAGACGCCGCAGCCAGCCGCGCTCCCGCCAAGCATCGAGGCGAACCAACACGGCGTTCGCTTCCGCGCCAAGCCCGGGCACAATCACGATGCGCCCCCCACGGCAGGCAGACGACGCTCCAGCGCCGACAGCACTTCCCAAGGGGGCGTGATGGTGGCGCAGCCCCTTGCGGGCCCAGAAGAGCCCCGCAAGAAAAAGTACACCGCACCACCCAACTGTTCCTGCGGGCAATACGCCGCGCCCAACCGCGCTTGCAGTTGCCGATGCAAGGCCAGCAAATAGAGCACGGCCTGCACGTCGTAACGATGCTTGGCGATGGCTTGCTCCATGGCGACGGAGGTGTAGGCCGCATCGTCGGGCCCGAGCCGATTGGATTTGTAGTCCAGCACCCAATACCGGCCCTCGTGTTCGAACACCAGGTCCATCACGCCTTTCAACAAGCCATGCAAGGCTCCACCCGACAGCGCAGGACGTTCCAGCCCCGGCAACACGTGCTGCGTGCAAAGCTGGTCGATTTCGACGGGCACAAGACCGTCCGCCGGCATCCAGAACTCCATCTCCGGGACGGTGCTGACCAAGCCGCCCAACGTTACCGGGGTGGACGAACAAGACAACGGCGTAGTTACTACCTCCGTCAACCATTCGACGATATCGGCGGTGTAGTCCCGCCAGGCCGTGCGTTCGCAGCGCGCTGCAAGCTCACGCCGGACGGTGGCGGCATGGGCCGTCCCAGCCGCCAGCGCGAAATTCTCCTCGGCCAACCACTCCAGCAGTTTATGGAGGAAATCGCCATGCATGGCGCCCGCAGGAAAACGATGGCGGGCTGCGAGAAGAACATCGGCGGAGGGCGCGGTGATGCGGGTCTCTCCTTCCGGCTCGTCGTTGCGCCGTTCGCGTGCGCGGGTGTCCGTCTCGGGCGAAGGCGTGGCAACCGCGACCGTCGGGGCAGGCAACGTGGCGCTGATGCCGACTCCCGCTGCCGTATCCGCAGCCCCCACTGTCGCCTTGGCATGAGCCGTGCCGTGGGCACCGCGTACCAAGCCGGAGTAGCTGTGCAAGCTCCAGTAGCGCTCGAAATCCGCGGTGTAAGGCCGGGCTGGAGCGAGAACCGGGGCAGCTTCGTCCTCCCCGCGGGCGAGAGCCAAGGCCACGCGCTGTTCAGCGACTGCGGGAGTTTCAACGGCTACCGTCGGGTGCTTGGCCGCGAACGACTGCACCGCTGCGACACACGAAGCCGGGTCCTCGGGATTCCCGGCGCGTAGCAAATAGCCCAGCGCGCTGAATTCCCAAACGCACTTGGGGCTGTTGCCCGTGCGCAAAGTGGGAGCGCCCACCCACACCGCGTGACGGGCACGGGTGAGCGCCACGTACAGCAGGCGCAAGTCTTCCTGGTGGCGTTCGAGATCCGCGGCCTTCAAGGCATCACTGTCCGGTGCCAGTTCCAACCGACGCTGCACTACGCCGGCTTCCACCACGCGCTTGCGGACGAACTTGGTATTGCGCGCGGAGACGACGCGATGATGCGTGGCGAACGGCAACACCACGACGGGGTATTCGAGCCCCTTCGACTTGTGAATGGTGACGATACGCACCAATTCAGCGTCGCTTTCCAGACGCAGCAATTGCGGGTCGTCCGCACCGCCCATGGGGGTATCCGCTTCGCCATTGGCTACCTGCAAGGCAAGCCAGTGCACCTGCGCCGCCTCGCCTTCCACCTGCTGGCTGGCCGCTTGCAGCAATTCGCCCAACTGCAGCACGTTCGTCAGGCGGCGCTCGCCCATGCCATCGGTGGCTGCCAACCAGCGCCCTGGCACGCCGAACAGGTGGAGGGCCTCGCGCACCATGGCCAAGACACCACGGGTCTTCCACACCTGTTGCAGGTCGCGCAGGCTGGTGCAGGCGGCGTCGAACGCTTCCTCGTCGACTGCAAGGCGCTGGAGTTCAGCCAGACTCCGCCCGACCAACCCGCTGGCCAAGGCCGCGCGGGCCAACCGCGTGTCTCCCGGCGAGGCGATGGCCTGTAGCAGGCGCAGCAAGTCCGCCGCTTCGGGCGTCGAGAAGACGGAGTCGCCTTCGGAAAGATAAGCGGACTGGATACCGACGCGGCGAAGTTCGCGCCGCATGACGGCGGCTTCCACACCCGTGCGCACGAGCACGACGACGTCCGCCGGGCGCAAACGCCGCGGCGGCTCACCGGACGAAGCCATATTCGTGGCGGGGACGAAACCCGCCGCCTCTCTCCGCAACCAAGCGGCGATGCGCAAGGCCCCCAGCCGCGCGTACCGGCGCCGACTGTCCCGCGCCGACTCGGAAAATTCATCGAGGCAGAACGTGAGCGGAACCACCGGCTGCCGGGCACCGTCCTGAACGCAGACGAGAGCTTCCTTGCGCCCGAAGGCGGAAACCGCGGCAAACGGGAGGTT
>JBEGRA010000432.1:0-3645 GCA_041180705.1 Pseudomonadota bacterium
CGCGGGTCAGCACCGAAGAATGCCGTGTTGTTCGGCATGCTCAGCGGGGCCGGGCCTTGGCGCCCGAAATCCACGCGCCCGAAGCCCGCGTAGGCTTCGAGGTTCTTGTAGATTTCCGGCACCTTGCGGTACACGCCCACGTTGCTGAACGTGGCGGTGTTGCGCTGACCCCATTCGGTGGGGTTTGCGGTGTGCGCGTGGCCCATGCGAACCATGCCGGCCGTGAAGGTCCACACATTGCGCGTGTAGCTGACGCCCGCCATGTAGTCCGTCTCGGTGGCCTTGTAGAGCTTCTGGTCCACGGAGTAGTTGAAACCACCCTGGTCCCAATAGCAGGCAAAGCCGAAGGCCGACACTGGGCCGTAGTCACACTGCTGCTGCTGACCCGACCACTCGCTGCGCTTGATGCCGTAGCTGAGCTTCCAGGTGGGGTTGAACCAGTGGTTGCCCTGCACCACGAGCAGAGTTTCCGAAGGCGGACGATAGCCCGTGGCAGCAGCCGGGCCGTTCGTGTTGCCCTGCGCACCGTAGAAAGCGCCCTTGGCGAACGAGCTCTGCCGGCCACCCTTGGTGTCCTGATAGATGAGTTCCACCAGGTTCTTTTCGTTGCTGAACTGAATGAACACTTCCGCCATGCGCGGCGAAGGCGGGGCGACCGTGGAGGCAGTGCGGTTGATGGGCGGACGCTTGTCCGCACGACCGTAAGTGCCTTCGAAACGAATCTTGCCGAGCGGCATTTCGAATTCGCGCGTGGCGTAGCGCACGGCTTCCGGCACCACGCCGTAGCCCGCGCCGCTTTCCGCCCAGGGGCTGGAGAGGCCGACTGGGTAGGCGAAGGAGTCCGAACGTGTCCAGGAGCGCGTGGACATCTTGCCAACGTCGAGGCTGCCGAACTTCGGATGCGAGACGCCCACGTACATGTCGATCATGTAGTGGCCGTAGATGTCCGGGCCGCCGTTGCGCACGCGGCTGGTGCCACGGGCCTGCACCTTCACGGCGTTGTCGAACTCGTGGCTGAGGCCGAGCGTGAGCATGGCGAGCCCGAGGTTCGCCGTAGTCGCACGGGTTTCACCGCCCTGGTTGAGCGGCGGGTTGACGTTGGTCAGCACGCCGCGCGGGTCGAACGACGACGGGTTCACGAGCGTCGGGGAGCAGTTGTCGCAGCGCGAAAACTCCTCCTTCACGAAGCCGGCGATTTCCAGCGGGCCGAACTGCTCTGCGGCGGCGGGGGCGGCGAGGAACGCCGCGCCCAGGGCGATGCAACCGGTATATGCCTTGAGGTTCACTGCAGTCTCCCGAAATTCCAGCTTGAACTTGTTCTTGAGGTTGTCATGGGATCAGCCGCCGAGGAAGCGGATGGCGCCGATGAAGAACACCGTATCGACGCCCAACTCGTTCGGCGTTCCCCACGGGCCAATGCAAGAGAAGCCGGGGAAGATGCTGAGCTTGTTGTAGGTGGCTGCGGGGTTAAGCGCGGAGGTGCCAACGGCCGCCGACGAGAAGTCGAAGGTCACGGTCTGCCAGCCCACCACCAGCGGTTGGTCTGTCTCTACGCTGATGCCGCTGTTGGCTGCATTTTCCAGCTTCATGCGCACGATCGGCGCAGCCGATGGCGAGTAGATCTGGAGGCTGATGCGCGTGGCGGTGGCCGAGAACGGTACTGCCGGGATGCTGAAGTCCGCTGCCAGACCGAAAGTGGTACCGGACCAGCAGAAGGAGCGGTCCGGGCTGCCACCACGGCCCAGCTGGAACACGTTGCCCGTGGGGCCACCAGCCGGGTAGCTGCCGGCCGTGGCGATGCCACCACCTTCGGCGCCGAACGACGCGGCGGTCACCGCCGGGTTGTCGAAGTCGATGATGGTGTAGGCAACGGCGCCCGTGGCTGGCGGCGGGGCCACCAGCGGCGGAGCCGACGGCGCGTTCGCACCGATGAAGGTGATGGGACCGACATAGAAGTCAGCGTCCGCAGGCGCACCCGAACCGCAGCTGAAGTTCGGGAAGATCGACAGCTTGTTGTACGTGGCAGCGGTGTTCAGCGCCGCCGTGCCAGGCGTTTGGTTGGCGAAGTCGAACGTGAGCGTCTGCCAGCCAGCAGCCGTGGTAAGGACGTCGGCCTCCACGGAAACGCCGGCATTGTTGGCGTCTTCCAGCTTCAGCTTGACGTTCAGGCCCGCAGCCGGCGCGTGGATGCGGACCGTCATGGTGGTGGCGTTGGAACTGAACGGCACGGTGCCGATGGACAGCTTGTCGCCCACCGAAGCCGTGGTGCCGGCCCAGCACTGGGCACCCAGCGGACGCGTGATCTTCAGGACCTGGCCGGTGGGGCCGCCAGCCGGGACGCCCGCGGCCGTGATGACAGCCGATTCGTCGCCGAACGGCGTCGCCGTGTAGGTGAGGCCAGCGGTGTTGAAGTCGAGCACTGCATACGAGCCCGTCGCCGGGGCCACGGCACCGAAGTAGCCGGCACCTGCGTAGAGGTCGGCGTTGCAGGCGCTGCCAGCAGCGGTGCCGCACAGGCCATAGCGAGCAGCGCGGGCGCTGTCCCACAAGCCCCAGCCGTCGTCGTTGCCCTTCCAGGCCTCGTCGAAGGCGTCGAAGTAGAAGATGGCCTTCGGCGCGGTGGCAGTGCTGCGCTCCCAGGCGCGCATCAGGTCCATGTACCACTTGGCATTCACGGCGCGAGCGGTGTAACTCTCGATGGACGAAGCGCCATTCGTCTGGCGGGCCTTCCAGCCCGTCTCGCCGATGACGATGGGGCGCGAGGCGCCGATGGTGGTCAGTGCACCGTCTGCCGCGCGGTAGCTGTAGTTCGCCACGTTGTCGTAGCTCAGGGCGGCGAAATCGCGCGAGGCGAGCATCATGGCCTGAGCGCGAGCCGGGCCCGCTGCCACTGCCGTCTGCTGCCAGTCCCAACCCCCGGGGCTGCTCATCGGGTAGGTGTGGATGGAGACGAAGTCGACCATCGGGACGACGGTGTCCGGCTTCGAGCCGTTGGCAGCGCGGCCAGCGAAGAAGCTTTGGTCATCGTCCGCCGTGACAGGCTGCAACACCTGCGAGCGAACCGTGCGCAAGTAGCCGACCAGGCAGCTGACCGGCAGGTTGTTGGCAAACGAAGTTTCGTTGCCGACGCTGACCGTCGCCACGTTGGTGTAGGTGCGGGCCAGTTCGATGCCCTTGGTGATCTGCGCGGTGTTCACTGCGTCCGTGCAGGCCGGCGCGCTGGCGCCCTGAAGGTAGATGCCGAGCTGGAACTGGATGGCCGGGTAGTTCGCGGCAGCAAGACGAAGCACCTTGTCGCTGACTGCGTCCGAGCCGAACAGGCGGATGAGGTTGAAGCCCGCGGTGTTCATCAGGCGCAGGTCTTCGAGTACCTGGGCGTCCGTCGGCACTTCGCCGGCGCCCGGGCCGCCGGCGCGGAAGGCACCGTAGGCGATGGCCTTGCCGGTGTTGTAGATGGCTGGCAGGGCACGTGCCACGAAGGTGGTGCACGTGACAGCCACATTGGTGACGTTGGCGCTGACGGTACCCGAAGCGTTCGCGATGGTGCAGGTCTGCCCGTCGGGGTGCGTCAGCACCGTCACGTTGTAGGGGCGGCCAGCGCCCACGCGCTGCGTGAACTGGAAGGTGCCGTTGGTGGCGGTAGCG
>JBEGRA010000433.1:0-2553 GCA_041180705.1 Pseudomonadota bacterium
TCTCCGCGCTGCTGCTGCCGGGCATCGGCACCGTGGAACATCTGCGCATGGCACACGACTGCGGCGTCACCACGCTGCGCGTGGCCACGCACTGCACGGAAGCGGACGTTTCCGAACAGCACATCGCGTTGTCCGCAAAGCTGGGGTTGGACACCGTGGGCTTCCTGATGATGGCGCACATGGTGACGCCGGAGCAGCTGCTCGCCCAGGCCAAACTGATGGAAAGCTACGGCGCCAACTGCATCTATTGCACGGACAGCGCCGGCTACATGCTGCCCGATGACGTGAAGGCCCGCATCGGCGCACTGCGCGCCGGCCTCAACGCCACCACGGAGATCGGCTTCCATGGCCACCACAACCTCGCCATGGGCATCGCGAATTCGCTGGCGGCCGTCGAAATGGGGGCAACGCGTATCGACGGTTCGGCCGCAGGCCTCGGTGCCGGCGCCGGCAACACGCCGCTCGAGGTGTTCAATGCCGTCTGCAACCGCATGGGCATCGCCACGGGCGTGGATGTGTTCAAGCTGACGGATGTGGCTGAAGAACGCGTGGTGCCACTGATGGACCACCCCATCCGCATCGACCGCGATAGCCTCGTGCTGGGGTATGCGGGCGTGTATTCCAGCTTCCTGCTGTTCGCCAAGCGCGCTCAGGCGAAGTACGGCATTCCATCGCACGAACTGCTGCTAGAGATGGGCCGCATGAAGACGGTGGGTGGCCAGGAAGACATGATCGAAGACCTGGCCCTGAACCTCGCCCGCGAGCGCGGACTCGGCAAATAATCGTTACCCACCATCCCGGGAGTTGCCACACGGGACGGTGGGTAGCAGCCACTGGCACTGCAATGCGCCAGTGGCTGCAGCGCCTTACCAGCGCAGCTTGAACTCGAGGCCGGCCATCCGCGGGTCGATGTAGTACACCGGCGTCAGGCTGCCGAACCCGGGCCCGAAGTCGATGTAGTTCGCAGCGTGCTTGCGGTCCGTCAGGTTCGTGCTCCACAGCGAAATTTCGCCGGTCGCTTCACCCGCCTTGATGTCGCTGATGACCAGACGCGCATTCAGCAAGCCGACCGGCTTCACGCGCGTATCGCCCGCCACCGCCGCGCCCGGGTTGTAGCCCGGCTGCCCCGGCCCGCTCAGCTGGTACGGGTAGAGGTAGTGCGCACCCTTGTAGCCGTAGTCCGCCACCAGCCGCAGCGCGCCCCACCAGTCACGCAGCAGTTCGGCATCCACCGCCGTGCTGAAGGTGAACTTCGGTGCGTGAATGACGGCGCGATTGTTCGCCACGTTCACGCCACCATCCATGAACTCGTCGTAGCTGACATCCAGCAGGCCAGTGCCGGTCGTCCAACGCACCTTGTCGCTGATGCGCCAGCTGGTTTCCAGCTCGAGGCCCTTGGACGTGGCCTTGCCGGCGTTGCGCACCACCGAAGCGGCTGCGCCCTGCGCAGTGAAGATGGCCAGCTGCAGGTCCTTCGTCTTGTTCTGGAACGCGGCGGCATTCACCGTCAGCGCGCCATCCAGGAACGTGCCCTTCAGGCCCACTTCCAGCGACTTCACCTTTTCCGGCTTGAACGGCGTCTTCGTTTCGGCCACGTTGCCGGCGACCACGTCCGGCGTGAAGCCGACGACACCGTATTCACCGTTGAAGCCGCCGGACTTGAAGCCTTCCGAATACTTCACGTAGCCGTTCAGGTTGTCGCTGAACTCATAGGCCACGTTCAGCAACGGCGTCGCTGCACTGAAAGTCTTGTCCGTTTGCGTGCCGCCCACGGGGAACAGCGGAATGAACGGCGTACCGAGCGCGAAGTTCACGCCGAGGTTGCGGTCGATGCTCTTGCGCTCGTTGGTGTAGCGCAGGCCGGCCGTCACGGTGAGCTGGTCGCTGGCCTTGAAGTCCAACTGGCCGTAGGCCGAATAGGCGCGGGTGCCGAAGCCGTAGTTGCTGTCGAAATTGAAGGTACCGAAGAAGAAGGTCTGCGGGTTGCGCGTGTAGCCGTCATCCTCGAACCAGTAGAGGCCGGCCACGTAGTTCACGGCACCGCTGCTGCCCACCAGCTGCAGCTCCTCGGACTTCGACTTGTAGGTCGACAGACGCTGCGTTTCGGCCACCGGCAGCGGCGAGCCATCGAGATCGAGGCTGTCGTCCCAGTCCATCTTGCGATAGCTGGTGATGGACTTCACCTGCGTGGTGTCGTTCACATCCCAGGTGAAGGTGAGCGAATGGCCCTGCATGTCCAACTTTTCGAACGTGTCCGCGTTGATGGCGGCAGACGTCTGGCGGCCGGTGGCCACGAACGAGGTGAGGAACGGCAGCAGCACGCGCGACAGCTGCGAGTGCTGCGAGGCCTGGTCCGTCTTCGTCCAGTCGAAGCGGTAGTCCGCCTGGAAGGTATCGCTGAAGGCAAAGTTCGCAGAAAGGCGCGCCGCCTTCGTGTCCTTGTCATTCAGCGTGGAATGCACCGCACCCGGCAAGGTGTTCTTCACCCAACCATCGCGCTGGTTGCTGGCAAAGCCCAGGCTGAAGCTGGCGATGCCCACCTTCGGCAGGTCC
>JBEGRA010000434.1:0-2921 GCA_041180705.1 Pseudomonadota bacterium
TTGCGGAAGCGCTGCGCGGTGGCGCTGTCGAATACGCCGGCTTCCTCGAAGGCGCTGAAGGCGTCTGCCGCCAGCACTTCGGCCCACTTGTAGCTGTAGTACCCCGCCGCGTAGCCGCCAGCAAAGATGTGCGAAAAGGCGTGGGCGAAACGGTTCCATTCCGGTGCTTGTACGGCGGCTGCCGTGGCGCGCGCAGCGGCGAGCGTTTCCGCGATCCGGGCGCCGGCGGTGGGCGAGTACTGAGCATGCAGCTGGAAATCGAACAGCGCGAATTCAAGTTGGCGCGCGCCGAACAGGCCCGCCTGAAAACGGCGCGAGCGCAGCAGTCGCTCCAGCAGTTCCGCGGGCAGCGGCTCGCCGGTGTCCACGTGGGCCGAGAGCAGCGGCAGGGCCTCGGGCCGCCAGCACCACTGCTCCATGATCTGGCTCGGCAGTTCCACGGCGTCCCAGGCCACGCCATTGATGCCGCTGAGGCTGGGGTAGTCGACGCGCGTGAGCAAGTGGTGCAGCGCGTGGCCGAACTCGTGGAACAGCGTGGTCACGTCGTAATGCGTCAGCAGCGCGGGCTTGCCGCTGCCGGGAGGGGCAAAGTTGCAGACGACATTCGCCACGGGAAGCGTAGCGTGGCCTTGCAGTGCGGTGCGGCCGACGCATTCGCCCATCCACGCGCCCCCGCGCTTGCCGGGCCGTGCGTACAGGTCGAGATACAGCCCGCCGATGACTTCGCCGTTTTGCCCCAGCACCTCGTGGTAGCTGGCATCGGCATGCCACAGCGGCACGGCACGCTGTTGCAGCCGCAAGCCGTAGAGCTTGCCGAGCACGGTGAAGAGGCCCTCCATGACACGCGGCAGCGGGAAATAGGGTCGCAGGGCTTCTTCGCTGACGGCATAGCGTTCCTGCTTCAGGCGCTCGGCATGCCAGGCGATGTCCCAGGCCTCCAGCGGCATGCCGGAGAAAGCGGTGAGCTCGGCCAGTTCCTCGCGCGCGGCCTGCTGGTAGCGCCGTGCGAGGTCGGCGAGGAAGGCCAGCACCTCTTCCACGGAGCCGGCCATCTTGGTGGCCAGCGAGAGCTCCGCATAGTTCGCAAAGCCCAGCAAGCCTGCGGCTTCCTGGCGCAAGCGCAGGATGTCTTCGATCAACTGGCTGTTGTCGTAGGTGCCGGCATGCGGGCCGCGGTCCGAAGCGCGCGTATTCCAGGCTTCGTAGAAGTCGCGGCGCAGTTGGCGCGTAGACGCGTGCGACATCACGGCCATGTAGGTCGGGCCATCGAGAGGCAGGCGCCAGCCCGGCACATTCGCTTCCTTGGCCAGTGCGGCGGCATGAGCCACGACATGCGCGGGTAGTCCTTCCAGTTCGGGTTCATCCGCGATATCGCGGTGCCAGGCGTTGGTGGCATCCAGCACGTTCTCTTCGAACTTTGCTTGCAGCTGCGCCAGCTCCTGCATGATGTCCTTGTAGCGCGCCTTGGTGGCGGCAGGCAGGCCCACACCGGCGAGGCGGAAATCGCGCAGGGCATAGCGCAGCAACTGGCGCTGCACGGGGTTCAGTCCCACGGCCGCCGCGTCGAGCCGCTGATAAGCCGCGTAGAGCTCTTCGTTCTGGCCGATCTCGGTGCCGTATTCCGCCATGAGCGGCACGCAGGCGTTATAGGCCGCGCGCAGTTCCGGCGTGTTCACCACGGCGTTCAGGTGGCTGATGGGCGCGAATACGCGCGAGAGTTGTTGCTGCAGGGCTTCGAACGGCTCCACGAGCGCGGCAAAGCCGGCCGCGGGTTCCGCCAGCAGGGCGTTCAGACCGGCACGGCAAGTGGCCAGTTGGGCCCGCACGGCGGGCTCCACGTGTTCGGCGGCAATCTCGCCGTAACGCGGCAGGCCGGAAAGGTCGAGAAGGGGGTTCGGGGTGGCCGCCACGGCGGCCGGCGCAGGGTGTTCGCTCATGCGCGAATGATGGCGCAATTCTCGCGCCGATGCGCGGCGAGCGTGGTGCGCGGATGCGCGGGCGCCGGGTCAGACGTTCGCGTTCACCAGCCATGCCGCCATGGCGCTGCAGAGCACGAACAACATGCCGGCGGCCAGGGCCACGCGGCGTTGTCGCAGCGCCAGTTCCTCCGGCGTCATGGCGCCCAGCAGGAAGGGGCGACCCTGGCGCGGCTTGCGAAGGACATGGGTCGGGCGGTGGGGTGCGGCGGCGTCGGTGCGCACCGTTTCCGCGAGCGCGGCCTGACGGGCCTGCTCCCATTCGGCCAGGTCCAGTTGACCGTTGCCGTCGCGGTCGAGTTCGGCCAGCTTCGCCGGGTCGCGTTTCCAGGCGCGAAGGCGCGCGGCCACTTCGCTGTCATGCCCCAGCCCAAGCCCGGGACGTTCGGTGGTCAGATGGCCCAGCGCGTGAATGAACGCGCCGTCTTCGACGCGCTCTTCCGTGTAGCGGTACCGGTCTCCGAAGCCGCGGAAACCTTCCATCGACGGTGGGCCTGCTTGCGGCTGCGGCGTGTCGCCGTACCAAGTGTCGCGCACGGTGCCGTGGAGTTCGGCGCCATCGGGGTCCACCAGCACTACGCCCGTGGCATCCGCCAGTTCGAAGTGGGAACTGCTGGTGTCCGTCTCCAGTCGCTGCCAGCGGTTGCGACGGTCGCGTTCTTCAATGCGGTAGCGCCACCATACGCAGGGGCGACGCGACAGGGGCGCCAGAACGGGCTCCCCGGGCATGAGCCGGGCGGAGCCTTCCAAGCGCACGAAGCCCTGAGCGGCGGAGCGTACCTGCGAGGTGGGCGTGTCTTCTACCAGCCGCGCGCGGTGCCAGGCTCGCTGCGCCAGCACCAGCGCGACAAGGCCGCCCAGCGCGAGCAGCGTGGCCAGCCAGAGCGGGTCCTGCATGGTTGGTGGTCAGCTGCGGAACAGTTGACGCACATCCACATCCGCGGT
>JBEGRA010000435.1:0-6709 GCA_041180705.1 Pseudomonadota bacterium
AAGCGCTGGCGGGTGCGGCGGGTGGTGGCGGCCTGCGCACCGGTGGCGGGCTGGTTTACCAGCTGAACGCGAACCTCGGCTGGCAGGTGAATGACCACACCGCCGTGCTGCTCGGCGCCGGTGAGCTCAAGGCCGCCAACGGCAACCTGCGTGCCCACGTGGCGGGGCTGTCCGTGGCCTATCGGTTCAACGCGTTCACGCCGCGGTAGCTGTGGGAGGCAGCTTGCTGCCGACAGTCGCGAGCAAGCTCGCTCCCACAGGAGCACTTCCCAATGTGGGAGGCAGCTTGCTGCCGACAGTCGCGAGCACTGTGGGAGCGAGCTTGCTCGCGACTGCAGGCAGCACACTCTCACCAGCGTAACTGCGGCGCTTGGCCAGATACATCGCCTGGTCGGCCAGGTGAATCAGTTCCTCGAGCGCATGGCCGTCGCCGGGGTTCCCGAAGCTTGCGCCCGCGCAATCACCTCCGGCACTACGGCCTCGAACTGGTGACGGTTCGGCAAGCCGGTAAGCGGGTCGCGGAAAGCCAAGCGGTTGGCGTGCTCCTGCCGGCGCACCATGGGCGTCACATCGACGAAGCTCCACACCGTCTCGTTCGTGTCCGAAGCAACCCGCACGGCGCTCAGGTCTATCCAAAGCGTCGTGCCGTCCTTGCGGACCAGTTGCAACGCGGTGCGGAAGCGTTCGCCATGGGCCAGCGCCGTGGCAGCGGCCTGACTGGTTTGCAGATACTCCGCGTCGGACCGGTAAAGCACGCGTGCCGTCTGGCTGCGCAGTTCGCCCGGCGCATAGCCGAACATGGTTTCGACGGTGCGGTTCTTCCAGACCGTACGCGAACCCTGCAGTTTGATGATGCCGACCAGATCGTTATCCAGAATGGCACGCTGCTCCGCCGCGAGTGTCTGCAGCCGGTTCTTGGCACGCATCAATTCCGTGATGTCGTACAGTACGCAGCGTACTTGCTGCAGTCGCCCGTGCCGGTCGCAAACGGCCGTAGCCGAAAGACTCACTCGCCGCCGTACACCCTGGCGGCTCACCAGATCGAACTCCAGCCCTTCCACTTGCCCGTGCGCCTGCAACACAGCGAAGCATTCCGCAAACTGCGTTCGGCAGGCAGGCGTGAAAAAATCTTCAGGCCCCTTTTTCCCCAGCATTTCCTCCTGCGTACAACCGAACCACAAGAGTGCTCTGGCATTCAACCGCAGAAAGCGGCTGTCCGCGCCCAGAGCAAAAAGCGCGCACGGCGCCTGGTCGTAGAGGTCCTGAAGTTCCGCTACCGGCATCCATGCGCGAAAGCGCACCACCCACCTGCGGAAGGTATTCAGCAAAGGTTGCAAAAACGCGTTTGTCCAGTACATGCCACAAGGCTCGCGCGAACGCGGCTAAGGAATCCCCTGATTAGCAGTTCCAAGCCCTTCCTCTAGGTGCAAACCCTTAGCCCGTTATGTCAAAGCCGCAAGGCGAACCGGGACAGGCTTCCGTGTCGCAAAGCGCAACGAGCTACCCGCTGACTGCTTCGCCAGATACATGGCGGCATCGGCCGCAGGGAGCAATTCGTCGAGGCTGTCGCCGGCTTCGCCGAGCAGTGCGGCGCCGACGCTCGCCGTGACGCCCACCGTTGCGCCAGAAGGCAGCGTCATTTCCTGCTCGATGGCGGCGAGCAATCGCGCCAATACCATCGAACACGTGGCGTCGTCTTTCACCTGCGGCAAAAGGAGGACGAACTCATCGCCCCCGAAACGAAACACCACGTCTTTTCCGCGCAAGCACTGCGTCATGCGTCGCGCCATTTCCTGCAAGAGCAAATCGCCGGCAGCATGGCCATGCAGGTCATTCACCGGTTTGAATCCGTCCAGGTCCAGATAACACAGTGCCGCCTTGTGGCCGGACGTGCGCGCCTCGGCAAGGATCTCTGCTGCACTGGTATCGAACTGGCGACGGTTCGGCAAGCCGGTCAGCACGTCGCGATGCGCCATGAAGCGTGCTTGTTCTTCGCGCGCCACCAAAGGGGTCACGTCGACAAACGACCAGACAACTTCGCCAGGCCCCACCAACGCCGCGCTCAGATCCACCCACACGCGGGAGCCGTCCTTGCGCACCAGCCGCACTTGCGTGTGGAAGCGCTTCGCGGTGCGCAGGACACCGGCAGCCTCCTGCTTCACCGCTTCGAATTCGGCATCCGAGGCATACAGAACACGCGACCCACGAGCCTGAAGCTCGGCGGCTGAGAACCCGAACATGGTTTCCACGGCACGGTTTCGCCAAACTGCGCGTCCCCCACGGGTCTTCACCATGCCGACGATTTCATTGTCGAGAATGGCCCGTTGTTCTGCCGCCAGCGCCTGCAACCGCTGTTGCGCCAGGTGCACGTCCGTTACGTCGTGCATGATGCTGCGGCTTTTCTTGAACGTTCCCATACCATCGTAGATGGCCGTCGCCTGCAGCCGCACACGGCGCTTCACGCCTTGGCGGCTGATCAACTCGAACTCCAGACCATCGATGATCCCGGTCTGCTTGAACACCGGAAAGCAGTTCACCAACAGTTTGCGGTCTTCCGCCGAAACGAAGTCCACCGGGCCCAGACGCCCTATCATTTCAGCGCCCGGGCAGCCCAGCCACTCTTCGGTCTTGTTGTTCAGATGCAGGAAATTCCCGTGCATATCGAGCGCGTAGTAGGCGCAAGGAGCATTGTCGTAAAGGTCGCGCAGTTCGTCCGTGGTGGTCCGCAGCCGCTGCTCCAACGCCTTGCGTTCCGTGATGTCATGAGCCAGCGTTTCCACTTCAAGCAGGCGCCCATCGCCGCGGAATATGCCACGGTGCACGAAGCGGCCCCAGCGAACCACCCCGGCTACATCACGAAAGCGATGCTCCAGAATCGCCACGGAGCGCTCTGGTGTCAGACGAGCCACCTCCGCCTGAGCTCCCGCTCGATCTTCGTTCACCACGAAGGACCGCCAGGGTTTACCCAGCAGCTCCGTGCGTGACACGCCGAGCAACTGGCAGAACGCTTCGTTCACGAACACCACGCAGCCTTCGGAATCAGTACGCCCAATGGCTTCGGCCTGATCATTGACCATGCCGAAATACCGCTGCTCCGATTCGCGCAGGCTGGCCAGCACCCCGTACAGTCGAGTGGTTGCGCGACGCTGGCCTTCCAGCGCGTAGTCCAACAACAGCGCACAGGCTGTCATGACCGCAAGGGAAGCGAGGGGCACGGGTTTCCATGCCAGCGAACCGTACGGTGCAGCGAACAAGACGTAGCCACCCACCGCCGCCAACACCACGCTCAGGCGCGCCGGCACCCGCCCCAGAAACAGGAAGGCGAAGAACACCACCGGCGTATAGGTAACGAAGGGCGCGCCGGCGTCCACCGGAGGCAGCCCGGCGTAGCGCATCGCCGTGGCGATGATCATCAGGAACAGCATCAGGGCCACCCTGAGCCAGGGCGTGGCATCAAACAGTAGCCGGGGCTGCGTGAGCATGGAATGATTCTAGGCAGCGCTTGGCACGGCGCCGCCCCACCCCCCCCTGCAGTTCAGCTAAGGATTTTGCTGAAACGCGCTGGACTCAGCTCTCGCCAACCACCGCCACGTGACCGCCGGCGTCGCGGTCCACCCATTGCAGCAGTTCCGGGAAGTGGTCGAGGAAGGCACTGAAACTGGCACAGCCGAGCGCCCGTTCATCGAACGCTGGCAGAAGACGGACCAGCAACTGTTTCAGCAGACCGCAGGGAATGTAGTTTTCGCCGCGGCGTTCGACGCACTGGCGCAAAGCCCGGTGCAGCGCAGCACGCGCCTCTTCCATCGTGGGCGCGGCAGTACCCTCCGGCGAGTGCGCGGCAGGCTCCGCAGCGGCAGGCATAGCGGTCTCGGCAGTCGCTGCGGCCGCCTGCGGAAACAGGTTGTGGTAGAACTTGAACTCGTTGCACGAGGCAACCAGAAAGCGGTTCGAAAAACCGGCCACGCCTACGCCCGCGATGAAGCGCCCGCTCTGCTTCACTTTCTGCGCCAGACTGATGAAGTCGCTGTCGCTGGACACCACCACGATATGCGTCAGGTGCGGGTGCGTGTGCACGTCGCTCAGCGCGTCGAGCGCCATGCGAATGTCCGCGCTGTTCTTCATGTGCTGGCCGCGCGGGAACATCTGGATGAGATCCACCCCCGCGATGTTCAGCTGGTGCCGATAGTTGGCGAACCACTGCCAGTTGCCGTACGCCCGATTGATGGTGATGTCGCCGAGCGAGGCGGCATATTCCAGCACCGGCGAGAGGTCCACGATGGGGGGCTGCGGCGTGTAGCGGTTTTCCCGGTACCACTGTTCGCCATATTCCAGATTGCCGAGAATGGCGTGGAAATTTTCGAAGTCCCAGTAGAGGGCGACTTTCGGAGTGGAATCGCGTTCGGCCATGGCGGTGTCCTAGCAAGGGGCCACCGCATTGTAAAGGTTTGAAGCTGGATTGCTTGTGGGAGGTAGTTTGTGGGAGCGAGCCTGCTTGTGGGAACGAGCTTGCTCGCGACTCTTCCCTGTGGGAGCAAGTAGGTACTTGTGGGAGCGAGCTTGCTCGCGACTCTTCCTTGGGGAACCAAGAGTCGGCAGCAAGCTGCCTCCCACAATGCTCGCGACTCTTACAGGCCAAACGACTCCGCGAGGTCTACCTCTTCATCCACGCGCGCTTCCACGCCTGCGAGGCGAACGTGCAGGTGCAAGTGCGTGGCACCGGCCTGCACTGCCACATAGCGAGTGGAGCTGGAGCGGAACTCGGCGGCAAGATCGTCTACATGGCCCAACGCCAACGGCACCCAGCCCGGACCATCCTGGCGGCAATAAATGAACACGCCCGGCTGCATGGGCGGGGCAGCGTTTTCCAGCGGCGCTACCCGGAAGCAATAGCGCCGCCCACTGGCACCGCGCCACTCATGTACCTGTGTCATCTCGAACCTCGCCCCTGAGCGTTTCTGCGGTGAAGCGGCAAAACCGCGACCCGATGTTGTATGGGGAAATTCCCTTATTTCAGGGCGGGCTGCAAGTGCTGTACGTCACATCTTGCGTACAGGACGCCCACGCGGCCCGCGGAAAGCCGCGAGCCCTCCAGACTGCCGTCAAAACGACATCTGATTTCACAAAAAATTTACTATCTGCCGAAAGATCAGCCGTCATGTCTGACCTTAATTTCCCTCGGAGAATGCCTCACGTGGCGAGGTGCCTCACGTTTTTTTTCGGACAAAGTGCTTAGGCTTCCGGTCATGAACGCTCCGCCCATCTCTGTGACCCGGCAGCAGCCAGTGGTGCCATCACGCCTCGACTCCATCGAAGCCGCGCGCGGGCTAGCTGCGCTCGCGGTAGCGCTGATGCATGTCGCCAGTCTCATGAACGTACCGAACTTCGCGGGGCATGTCGGCATGGGTGGGCTTTTCAACTTCGGCTACGTCGGCGTCGATTTTTTCTTCGTGCTGAGCGGGTTCATCATCACCTACGTTCATCACCACGAATTGGGCAAACCTTCGGCACTTCCACGCTACCTGTGGCGGCGGTTCTCGCGCATCTTCCCCATCTACTGGTTCGTGCTGCTGCTGACCATCTCACTTGGTGCCGTGGCGCGTCTCGCCGCCGGGCAGGCTCCAACTCTCGAGTTGGGCGCAGCCGACATTCCCGGCACCATATTCCTGCTTATTTCATTCAGCGGAGCGCTCGTCGAGCCAAAATACATCGGCGTAGCATGGACGCTGCAGCTTGAAGTGCTGTTCTACATCGCATTCTGCATCGTGATGCTGCACCGTCGCGTGGGCCTTTCGCTGCTTGCCATGTGGTTCCTCTACCTGCTGGCGCATGTGGCAGGTCTCATTCAAGCCGAACTTCCCTGGCATTTGGGCAGCGCCCACTGCCTGCAATTCCTGATGGGCGTGAGCGTTGCGTTGCTTGCACGCGCCGGGAGTTTGCCCGCTTCGCGCGGCAACTTTTACTGCGCTCTGCTCGCGCTGGCGAGTGGCATTGCATTCGAGATTCAAGGCCCGCTGGGATTGCATTCCGCCTACGGGCGCATCGCGCTCGGCCTTGGCTCTGCGTGGGTATTGGCCGCCTTGGTAGGACTGGAACAGGGTGCAGCGCGCAGGCCGACGAACGAAAATGCACCGAAGCAGGGTCCGCTGCGCTGCCCGGCCTGGCTAGTCAAATTCGGCGCAGCTTCCTATTCGGTGTATCTGGCGCACATTCTTCTCGCAAGCCTCACCTATACCGTCCTGCTCAGAATCGGTGTTTACCACCTTCTGCCGGAGAGCGTGACGTACACGATCGCGCTAGCGGCAGCTCTGGGCGGTACGCTGGTCATCGGCTACTGGGTGGAACTGCCCGTGGTGAAATGGCTGAAGGCGAAAACGCCGCAGACGAAGAGTTAGCCAATACCCGCTGATGCGGGAGGCAGGTGCTGCCGAGAGTGGCCCAAAAGAGTCGCGAGCAAGCTCGCTCACACAAGGCTCGCGACTCTTGTGCCACCGACAGTCGGCTGCAAGCTGCCTCCCACAGAGAATAGCCTCCTTGTTGGAGCGAGCTTGCTCGCGACTTTTCTGCCTTCCACAGTGCTCGCGACTCTTCAGCCAACCAACAACCGCGCCTGTGCCTTGCGGAAAGCAGCGGGTGCGTGGCCAGTGGCGCGGCGGAACGCCGTGGCGAAATACGCCGGGCTGGCAAAGCCGAGCTCGCGAGCGATGTCTGC